>JACDDR010000021.1:4624-12394 GCA_013816895.1 Bacteroidota bacterium | reverse complement strand
TGCATCAAAAAAATCAATAATAACCTCGTTCTTACTTAATACGGAAAGAGTTTTTGGAGTGATAAAATCGGCAGCGCTTTTGGTCATGATCACCTTTACACTGGCTCCCTCTTTTATGAGTAATCGTACCAGATGAGCGCATTTATAAGCCGCTATCCCACCTGTGACACCTAATAATATGTTTTTATTCTGAAGCATCCTTAATGAAAAAAGGCAGTAAAGCCATCGCTTACTGCCTTTTTACAAGTTCTTTTGAAAATTATTCGGGATTTTTACTTGGATTCCTGTAATAAACTTTGTCTTCAAGAAATTCCTGGATAGAAATAAGAGAAGGCTTCGGCATTTTTTCGTAATGCTTTGAAATTTCGATTTGCTCGCGATTTTCAAACACTTCCTCAAGGTTATCAGTATGACTTGAGAACTCCTGTAGTTTACCGGATAGTTCTTCTTTTATTTCAGAACTGATCTGGTTGGCGCGCTTGCTCATAATTGCCACCGCCTCATAAATGTTACCGGTTACTCCGTCAAACTTACGAATGTCGCGTGTTGCAATGCTTTGGTCAGCGTTAGTCTTCTTAAAATCCATGCTAGTTATGTTTTTCTTTAATGTTTTTACAGCTCGTGTAAATCGATTCTGCCCGGCTAAGATACGAACTTTTGGGGTACAAATCTAAAAATTTTATATAATTTTCAATGGCGCCGTCCAATCTCTCGACTTTTTTGGAGGGAATACTATTTAGCGCCAGTAAATAATAGGAATCTATCATCATCAGGAACATTTCCTCATCGTAGTTGCTTGAAGGATATTCCTTAATGAAATTTTTGGCGGCCACAATGGAGGCTTTCCAGTCATCCATTTTAAAATACTGTCTTGTTATTTCGTAATCTTTCTTTTCAAGTTTATTTCTTAGAACATCAATAGTGTGGTTACAA
Source organism: Bacteroidota bacterium (assembly GCA_013816895.1). GTDB lineage: Bacteria > Bacteroidota > Bacteroidia > B-17B0 > Aurantibacillaceae > Aurantibacillus. The sequence goes on along the minus strand of JACDDR010000021.1, from coordinate 11,461 downwards.
CTGTCAATCCTGGTACTTTCAGGGTATGTATCCACAAAGGACTGAAATTCCTTGATCGCGTTTTTAGTACTGGTCTGGTCAAGCTTATAATTGGACGAGGTTAAAAAGTAGCAATGCGCATTCATGAAGTAACACTCTTCGGAATGTGGACTGGCGGGGAATTGGCGGGTAAAATTTTTAAAGTGGTACTGGCTTAAAATATAATCGCCCAAATAGTATTCGCTCCAGGTGTAATAATAATACACTTCTTCAGCTTTATCCGTGCCTTTAACAACAGGAATCAATTCCTGATAAAGCTGTGAGGATTTAAGATAATGCCCTTTATCATAATACTCCTTCGCCTTAACAAGTTTAAGCTGAAAATCAGTACTTTTTAAAAGCTTGTTAAATTTATCACAGGAAGTAATAAAAAGTACAGCAATACTTAAAAGGAATATTTTTTTGAGGATGGTCAGTGCGGCAAAAGTAGTATTTTTTTGCTTTTAAAGCGGTTAATTTTTGGTAAAAGTCGACAAATTCTTTGGCGGAGATCACTAATGCTCGTTTTATGCATGACTGCTTTCAAGAGAATCCAGATTAAATTAGAAATTTTCAATCTACTGTTTTATTATTTTAAAAAGCGCAGGTCCATTTTGGCCCCATAGCGTAAGAAAATAAGTCCCGCCCGAAAGTTCGCCAACATCTATTTCTGTTGATTGCGGCTTATCTACCACCTTTACTGTTTGCCCCAGGAGATTTGAAATCTCAAACTTATAAATCACATCTTTCGATTTAATAGTGATTTTATCATTTACCGGATTCGGATAAATGCCGATTTCGTCCATTTCATCTTCATAACCACCGGCAGTAACCGGCACAAAGCAGGCTGAATTTGTTGTTGAAAGAACTGCTGTGCTCTGAATCGCAAATCTGTCGCAGGATGTGAGTGAGCCATATTGCCCTATCCATGGACTTGAGATTGTGGTGGAACCAACTTCGTATTGACTAATGGTTGTTAATGTTTGATTGCAGCTTGACTGTCCGTCAAAATCGGCTTTGATAAAATAAAAATTGCCCGTAGAAAAATTTTGTGTTCCATATATCTGGATACCCGTTGATGGTCCTGAATTATTGAACGAGATATTCGAAGGAAAAGAAACATTCGTTCCGGCATTATAAATAAAGGCATTGTTAGTTCCGGCAAAAGGTTGTCCTGATTCGTTGAGTTTAAAAACTACCGTGCCATAAGATGAATTGCTGACTAGGCCATAATATTCATAAGAGATTCCGTTAAATCTTTCTTCTATATCGAGTACAGGAAAAGAACCACTTACACCTGCCTGATCAATAATATTGCTCCAGATAAAATTTCCATTGGTGTTAAGTTTTGCGAACCATGCCTGACCTGTTGTTGTAAAAGGATCTGACTCACCTCCTAGAATAAAACCTACACCACCGGTTGTGCAGGAAGAAACCGCAAGACTGCTAAAACCCTGACAGCCTGTGTTACCGTAAGTTTTGTAATTTAAAATAGTCCCATTTGTTTTATTAAGTCCTAAAATAAAACCATCTGTGCTTTTGTTGTATGAGACGGGAACAATTGTGTTACCAACGATCATAAGGTCGGAACTGTAGGGATCTTCAAGAATCTGGCGCGGAGAAAGATAATTGGAATGATAAAAGGAAGACCATAACAGTGTTCCGTCACCAGTAATTTTTAAAACGTACATGGAAGTATCTGTACTTCCGGTTATATAATAGCTATTGGGCGTTGAAACAGATTCACAAATAAAGGGTTGTTTTGTGTTATTGGGACTGACCGGAAACAAATATACTTTAGAAACAATGGTTGTTCCTAAAGAATCTAACAACGAAAAGAAAACGCCTTTGCTGTAAGATCCCGCAAGGGCATAAACTCCGGCTGAGGTGCTTGTGATGACAGAAGTTTCAATAACTGAAATACCACTGCAATTCAATACCTGGTTGGTGGCAGAACCAACACACAAGGTATTGCTTTCAAGTATTCTATAGTCCCTATTAAAACTTCCGGGGCTACTTATAAAACCGTTTGCATTCGTTTTTTCGATCACGAAATTATTAGTACCGGCGTTACTTGTACTTTTGTAACCTGCCCTTAAAAACCCCGCGCCGTTTAGCGTTGTTGTTTTTCCAGAACTCAGGATATGCGATGGGTGAGAAAAGAAGTACTGCCCAAATGATTGGCCAAATGAAAGCATGGGCAGAAAAAAAACAGCGCCCGCGATAAAATTAAATAAAGCTCTTTCAGGAGAGAGTTTCATGAGGAGAAGATAAGTAATATAAAGAAAAGTTCAAAAAAAAAACGCGGGAAACACGCCCGCGCCTTTTACACACAAACTAAACAACCTACCTATTCAAAGTAACGTGACCGGTTTTATGATAAATTTTTCCGTCAAGTCCTTTATAATCTAGTTTATAAACGTAAACATCGCTTTTGCAATCAGTGCCTTTGTAAGTGCCCGGCCACCCTACCGTTTGATCAGCTGAAGAAAATAATTTCTCACCCCAGCGGTCAAAAATAGTTACGTGAACATTTGTTATTCCGTGACCATACACGTAAAATATATCGTTTAAGCCATCGCCATTTGGAGTAATGGCGTTAGGAACATACACATCAAAGTCAACCGTAATTTCCACGCAAACTTCATCTGTTTTTTTACAACCAAATTCGTTTTCTGCTAACACCACATAACAGTTTGTTCTATCGGCCATGATCTGCGTTTCCGGACAAATTCTGCACCAGATATTGTTTCCTTCAATCCAGTTTAAAGTGCCTGTACCGGTTGCTTTAATGAATTTATAATCATCAAGGTTAAATGTGGTGTCGCGACCGGCATAAACTACAGGAGTAGGATTTACTTTGATGTATACTGTGTTCGAGGTTGCGCAATTTCCGTTAAACGAAGACTGCACCGTGTAAACGCTGCTCACGGTAGGTGAAGCATTTACGAAAGATCCGAACATGGTTGATAAACCCGTTGAAGGTGTCCATGTGTAAGAGTTACCACCGGAAACCGTTAGTTTGGTCACATCACCCTGGCATATAGTTGCAGGAGGCGAAACAATTGCCTGTGCAACAGGAATCACAACAATTGAGTAAGAATGAACTTCAGAGCAGGTAACCGAACCCAAACTGTTATATCCAACGATCGTATAATTGGTGGAAACTATCGGACTCGCACTCACAATATTCCCGGTCGTAGTTGAAAGTCCTGTTGAAGGACTCCAGTTAAAATTTTGCGCCCCCGAAGCGGTAATTTGAGTGGATGATCCTTCACAAATAAAAGCACTTGGCGATGAAATGGTTACATCGGGCTGAGGAACAATATAGACTGCGATGGAGCCTGTTGCAGTACACAAACCGTTATTCCCCACAACTGTATAAGTTGTAGACGTTGCAGCAGAACATGTAACAAACGCGTTAGTTGTAGAACTAAGACCTGTGGCGGGACTCCAGCTAAAAGACGATGCTCCGGATACTGAAAGATAGGTTTGGTATCCCTGACAAATTGTACCCTGTGTTGCAGAAACTGCAAGATTGGGAACAATAATTACCGAAACGGTTACCTGTGCTGTATTCGTGCATGAGTTGGTTGAGCCTATTACCGTGTAGGTTTGGTCGGCAGATGGAGCCGCTGATACGTTAGGCCCGGTTGTAGTGGATAAACTACCCCCCGGTGACCAGGTATAATTACCTGCTCCGTTCGCAGTAAGGTTAATAGAACTTCCCGCGCAAATTGTTGGTGTTGGCGGAGTAATGCTAATGGTTGGATTTGGCAAAATGGTAAGTGTTACAGATTGCGTGGCTGCGTAACACCCTTGCGCCTGGCCTATTACAGAATAAGTAGTTGTTTGATTAGGATTCGCAGTAACTACCGCGCCGCTTGATGTATTTAATCCTGTAACAGGATTCCATGCGTAAGAAACAGCACCGTTTGCAGTAAATGAGTGACTTGTTCCCTGGCAAATACTGGTTGAAGTAGGACTGATGGAAACCGTTGGGTTTGGAATAATTAACACCGTTGTTTGTGCGGTGTTCGAACACACTCCGTTAGCACCTACAACTGTAATGGTTCCAAATTGCGGAACACCCGATGCAAGACCGCTGCTGAGAGGACCGTATGTAGAACTGTTGTTTGGAGCAGCCCCCGTTAAAGGTGCTGAAATCGTCCAGGTATAACTGGTAGCGCCGCCCGCCGAAGCTGTAAATGTAAATGGAGACCCGTTTAAACTTTGCGCGCAAATACTTGGTGTTGATAAACTAACACTAACGGTTGGCGATGGTATTACGCTCACTGTTGTAATAACTGATCCCGTGCAAACACCTGTAGAGCCAGTGATTGTATAAGATGTTGTTACCGGAGGATTCACCAAAAACACGTTGGCACTGCTTTGCGTTACACCCGTTGATGGGTTCCAGGTGTAGCTTGTAGCGCCTGAAAGAGTATGCCCGATTGCCGCGGCAGCCGAACATTTGGTTGGATTTACCGGAGTCACCGAAATAGAAAGTGGCGCTTGTGTATTTGCAATTGCTATGGTTTGTGTGCCCGCACATGCGTTAACAGTATTGGTAAGACTAACGGAGTATAAGCCTGAAGCATTAACCATAATGGTAGCTGTTCCTTGTCCCGAAACAATTCCGGGTCCGCTCCAGGTAATTGTGTTTGTAGCGGTATTGGGCGTAACGGATAACTGTGAAGTTATATTAGTGCAGGTAATGGGTCCTGATGATGTAATTACAGGATTTATAATGGAAGGTTGACCAACCACTGTAAATGAAGCTGAAATTGAATAGCTTGGACATCCGCTGCCCGCGCAGGTTGTAAAGGAATACACACCGGGCTGGTTAACGGTAATGGTTGGGGTAAATTGTCCGGCGATAATTCCGGGGCCAGACCATGTATAGTTACAGGATGCTAAAGAGGATGAAGGCACGGCTGTTGAAGAAAAAGCAATGCCACCCGGAATAACCTGTGCTACCAGGTTAAGCTGTGTTATGCTGCAGGTAAGTGTGCCACCCTGCGGGGCAAGAACAGTCCCTGTAGGAATTGGAATCGGGCAGCTGGCAAAGTCACTCGGACTGGCAATTGAACCCTGTGCCGTAAATGTTATGGTTGAATTTCCCGGAAGAATGTTTCCGGCATAGAACGAACCGTTATGATAGTAAACAGTACCTCCAACAATAGCAAATCCCCCACCCGCACTGCTGCTTGGGTTATTGGCTAGACTCCAACTGCATTTTAATACACCGTTTGGCCCGTACATGGATAACGACTGAGGTCCAGTATTTTTCAGAATGAAGAAATTACCTGCCATATCGCACACAACATCATAAGGTCCACCCCCACTAAAACCGGCAAGTGTAACTAATAATGTTCCGTTTCCTGTTCCATTGTAAACATAAATCTGACCAGTACCACCAACGAGGTTATATAAAAAACCGCCGCCGGCACCAAGATTAACCGCTGCGCCATTGCCCGTACTGTGGCCTGTGTTGGACCAGGTACCGCCATTGTTATAATACCAGTAAGTTCCACCTGATGTAGTCCAGTATGTTGGATTAGGAGCCGGAAAACCGAAATTAGGACCAACAGCCAATCCCCCTGATCCCCCTGGTAAGTTGCTCATTACAGTTCCTGCCGGTCCAGGCAAAGGTACCTGTTGTGACAAAATACTTGACCCGCTGTGCACATATACCTGGTTATTTGGGCAGGTAGGACCTTGAGCAAGAAAGGTTGAAGTAACAAGAGAGAGGAGACCTATGATTAATTTCTTCATTTTAGTTTCAATTATTTAAAGTAACACAATTTAAAGACGTAAATATCTAAAAATGAGTTACACCGGGGTTTAATTATTCAGAACTGTGGCTTTGGTGAGGGAGTGATTCAGAACCGGGAAATTCAGGAACTAAAAGGTGTTAATCCCGAGTGAATGTTCATACAATTTTAATAGATTCTGCAGGCATTTATTTAAAAATTCTCACCTTTGCAAAACTTAGAATGAGCCATTATTTAGACGAACTTAATCCCGCCCAAAGAGCAGCTGCCATGGCCACCGATGGTCCTGTAATGATTATTGCCGGCGCGGGTTCCGGCAAAACCCGGGTGTTAACCTATCGCATAGCTCACATTATGGAAAAAGGTAACGATGCCTTTAACATTCTCGCTCTTACGTTTACGAATAAGGCAGCCCGCGAAATGAAAGACAGGATCTCCAGAATTGTTGGTCCGAAAGAAGCCAAAAACCTTTGGATGGGCACCTTCCACAGCATCTTTGCTAAAATTTTACGCATCGAAGCCGAAAAAATAGGCTACCCAAATAATTTTACCATTTACGATACCGACGACAGCAAAAGTGTGATCAGGGAAATCCTGAAAAACTTTAATCTCGATGATAAAATATATAAGCCATCTCTTGTTTTAAACCGCATCAGCGACGCGAAAAATAAATTGATCTCAGCTCATCAGTATGCAAACAATCCTGTAACACAACAGGAAGATCAGAGTAGCAGGAAACCCTTGCTGGGTAAGGTTTTTCTTGAATACCAGAAACGGAACTTCAAGGCAGGCGCGATGGATTTTGACGATTTGCTTTATCAAACAAACGTGTTGTTGCGCGATTTTCCAAAGGTGTTGTTAAAGTACCAGGACAAGTTTCGTTACATCCTCGTGGATGAGTACCAGGATACCAATTTCTCACAATACGTTATCATTAAACAGCTTGCCGCGCGCTTCGAAAATATTTGCGTGGTAGGAGATGATGCGCAAAGTATTTATGGTTTCCGCGGAGCAAACATTCAGAACATTTTAAACTTCGAAA
>JACDDR010000021.1:0-4614 GCA_013816895.1 Bacteroidota bacterium | reverse complement strand
GAAAAAGATTATCCGAATTTAAAAACCTTTAAACTGGAACAGAATTACCGCAGCACGCAAACCATTGTAGAAGCGGCCAACCAGATTATTGCCAATAACAAAGACCAGTTTAAAAAACACGTATTTACGGCAAACGAAGAAGGTGAAAAGATCCGCATCGTTAGGGCGAACACCGATAACGAAGAAGGACAGAAAGTAGTGAACAGCATTTTTGAAACCAAGATGCAGAACCAGGCAATGAACAGCGATTTTGCTATTCTTTACCGCACTAACGCTCAGTCACGCTCCTTTGAGGAATCGTTAAGAAGATTAAATATTCCGTACCGCATTTATGGTGGTGTAAGTTTTTATCAGCGAAAAGAAATCAAAGATGTTCTCGGCTATTACCGCCTCACCATTAACAGCAAGGATGATGAAAGTTTAAAAAGAATTATCAACTATCCGGCAAGAGGCATAGGCCAGAGCACCATGGATAAAATTGGTGTAGCCGCAGCCGAACATGATATCAGCTTGTTTACCGTAATCAGTAATTTAAAGGATTTTAATCTGGGAATAAACTCGGGCATTACAACAAAAATAAATGATTTTGTAATGCAGATAAAGTCTTATGCCGTAGTGTTGCCTTACAAAGATGCCTACGAACTGGCCAATCATATTGCGGTTCACAGCGGTGTAGTAAGAGAATTATATTCTGATAAAACACCCGAAGGTGTGAGTCGTTATGAAAACATCCAGGAGCTCCTGAATGGTATAAAAGATTTTGTGGAACAGGAACGTACTCCTCAGGAAGATGAACTCAACGAGGTGATCAAATCAACCTTTGTTTCACCTGAAGGCGATCTTTTCCAGGAACAGGAAAAAGACAACAGTCTTAAAACCCTGGATGAATTTATGCAGGAGATCACACTGCTAACGGACGTAGATAAAGATAAGGACGATGAAAAGAATGCGGATAAGGTAAGTTTAATGACCGTGCATGCCGCGAAGGGATTGGAGTTTAAGTACGTATATGTTGTAGGCCTCGAAGAAAATTTATTTCCTTCGCAGTTATCTCTGAACAGCCGCAGCGATCTTGAAGAAGAACGTCGCCTGTTTTACGTTGCCGTTACCCGCGCCGAAAAACAGGCCACCCTTAGCTTTGCAACCACACGATACCGTTTTGGCAATCTTATTTATTGCGAACCAAGTCGCTTTATTGATGAGATTGATGATAAGTTTGTAGATTATCCCGAGGAGCCACAGGCCTCTTCATTCAATGATAATTTCTTTGAGAAATTCAGGAAGAGTTACGATGGACCCGGCAAGGAAAGCAATACATCCGGCACAGGTAAACCCATAAATTTTAATCCGCAGGGCAAAAAACTGATCAATATTAAATCACACAGTATAAGCTCGGCCGCGCCGGTTGATCTTGGCGTAAATAAATCGTTACAGATTGGAGATTCGGTTGAACACGAGAAGTTTGGCAGGGGCGTTATTCTTGGCTTGGAAGGTGCTTGGCCGGAAACGAAAGCGTTAATTGATTTTGAAGGAACGGGCAACAAAAACCTTCTTTTAAAATTTGCCAGGCTTAACAAAGCATAGTTCGTTCTGACGATTCCTAAAATTTAGATTTTATTTTTGGCTTAGCCTTATTGAATGCGCACTTGCAATGAGTGAAAAACTTTGGAAGTACCGTAATTTTAAATATATTTATCATTATTAAAAATCACAATTCATGATTAAAAAAATACTTTCGCTTTGTTTATGTATTACCATTTCACAGGCTGTACAATCACAGTCTAATTTAGACGCGTTAAAAGGACGCACGTGTGCTACGCCCGTTCCTTCTGAAGAATGGAACAACTGGTTTAATTCAGAAGTAGAAAAGACCAAAGCACAGATGGGTAACCAGAAAGTAAATAGCCTTTACACCATTCCCATAATCGTCCATATTATTCACAACGGTCAGGCCGTAGGTGTAGCCGACAATATTTCGCAGGCACAGGTGATTGATCAGCTGAATATTTTAAATGCTGATTTTGCGGGAACCGGATTAAATAACGGGAACGCTCCGGCGGCATTTGCCCCTGTAAAAGCCGATTGCCAGGTGCAGTTTTGTTTAGCTGTTAAAGATCCAACGGGTGGCATTTTACCGCAACCAGGAATAGACCGTATTGACAGAAATGCGAAAGGATGGACTGCGGGTCCTTATACATCGGCATACATCGATGGAACGATGAAGCCGAACACAATCTGGGATCCTATTCGTTACTGTAACGTATGGATCATGCAATTGGGCGGCGGTTTGCTGGGTTATGCTACTTTTCCTGCGGGAACTACTTTGGCAGGCGTTACAGGAGGCGGATCTTCAACTACCGATGGCGTTGTTATTTTAAATACTTCTTTCGGAAGCATTGGTACTGCAACGGTTCCTCCCTATCATAAAGGCAGAACACTGACGCACGAACTTGGCCACTGGGTTGGGTTGCGCCACGTTTGGGGTGATGGTAACTGTTTAACGGATTATTGTAATGATACACCTACCTCAAAAGCTGCTAATTTCGGATGCCCTGCTGCGCCGGCTAACGTTAACCAGTGCGGACCGGGTACTAGTCCTAGCGGTGAAATGACCATGAACTTTATGGATTATACCGATGATCTCTGCATGTATATGTTTACGCTTGATCAGAAAACGCGCGTTCAAACCGCAATGAGCCAGGGTACGTACCGCAACTTGTTAGGCACTCACGGTTTATGTACAAATGGCCCCCCTCCTCCACCGGCTCCGGCAATTGCCGCATTTAATCTAAACTCAAATCCATGCGTAGGGCAGCCTTTCACTCCTAATAATACTTCAAGCGGCGGACCAACGCCAACGTATGTTTGGTCGTCGAGCCCATCCGCTTCTTTTAACCCTAATCCGAATGTGGCCAGTCCTGCTATAACATTTACAGCGCCCGGCAATTATGTGATCACTGTGGTGGCCACGAATACTGCGGGAACATCTTCTTATTCCATGGCGGTAAACGGCGTTACGCTTTGTCCAAAGCAGCCTGTATGTATTGATACATTAAGTATCATCAAGAACACAGACACTCTTAAAACCTATATAGCTCCTTTAAATCCGATCGTTCTTGGGTGTCAATCCGGATATGCTGGTTTTCTAACCGGAACAAATTGTTACAAGGATAAAGAATACGCGCAGTTTTATCCTCCTAATACTTACAGCGACACCCCTCAGCCACAGGTAAACAGTATGATCGTATTGTTTAATAAAGCCGGAACCAAAGCAACTTCAACTACACAGGCAACGCAAATCAATTGTAAAGTATACAGCGGAAGCGCTGGAAGCGGACCAACATCGCAGCTGGGCACTATCAGCGCGGGATTAGGAGCTATTGCCGGCTCTACGCCAACCAATCAGGTTGCTTATTGCGGTAATCCAAATTATGTATTCGCCAGCGCAGTAATTATTCCTTATGTATTTAATTTTAGTTACCCCGTTATTGTTCCGGCGACGGGCTTTTACGCAGCTGTTGAAACGCCGTTTAACTCTTCGGTTGACAGCATTCAGATATTTTCAGATACTAAAACAAATTTAACCAACGATTCCAGCAGCTGGGTATTACAATACAGCAACAACTGGCGCACCCTGCGTTATGGAAGAAACGCCAAAGTTCATCTGGCTATCCTGCCGCAGATCTCGTGCAGACCAACAGTAGGTATGCCTGAATATTCGGAATTTGTTTCCAACATCAATGTAATGCCAAATCCGGGAAGCGGCCTGTTTAACCTTATTTTTACTTTCACAAAAGAACAGAAAGTAAGTGTTAAGATCTACGATTGTCTCGGACAAGTTATTTCGTTAAGTGAATTTAGCGGAGTTTCAAAAAACGCGTTTGATGTTGATCTTACCAGCAAAGCCGACGGAATTTATTTTATAGAAATAAGTAATGGCAGAGAACGAACCACTAAAAAAGTTGTTCTTGCACACTAAAGTACTCGCATAAAATTTTAAAACCCGCTCAAAAAGCGGGTTTTTTGTTTGTAATAAAATACCTTAATTTGTAAATGAAATTCATGAGGGTATTCTTATTAGGGTTCATCTGCCTGCTACTCCTGCCGGGTTGCATGCTCACCGGTAAAATGACGAAACTCGTTTCCGAACATTATGCTCCGAAATCAAGGCTCACAATACCGGATAATATTTCCTGGCTCACTGTTTCCACCGACAGTTTAAAACGAATAAACGGTTATTGCGAATCTAAATACAATAGCTTTTTCGCAGTGCCACTGCTGGTATACACTTACTCCCAGGAAGGCATCGAGTGCAGGGTGAATCCAAAAATATATGTGAACAGGATAGTCACCGATCTTGAAAATAAAATGAAGGAACAGGGGGCAGAAGGAAAAATAACGGGGAAAAAACTGGAGCTTTCGTTCACTAATATTCCCACCACCTTTTTTCATCGTTATACCAGTCATTATGTAGCGCTTCAACTGGTGTTTAATAATCTTTACTTTTCCATAAGGAATAATGAGCTATCGAACCGCGCCAGTACCTTGCGACTAAATTACGTTTTACGCGACGCTGCCACCAACACCATTATTAAAACAGGCACTGTTGATACC
>JACDDR010000020.1 GCA_013816895.1 Bacteroidota bacterium | reverse complement strand
GAGTAACCTCATTATCTGTAAGGTTTTTCCTGAAAAAAAGTTCGAGGTCATCAAACTGATTATTTTCCAATTCATTTTTCATTCGTTTGTCCTTTTTTGTTGTGTGTTAACATCAAAGTACTTTTGTAACAAGTAGCGTAGTTGTTCCTTTGCTTTTGATAGTTGACTTTTAGATGTGCCTTCGCTTATGTTTAGCATTCCGGCAATTTCAATGTGTGAATAACCTTCAATCACATATAAATTAAAAACAGTCTGGTATCCAAGCGGCAATGTTTTTATCAGCGCCATCAGTTCTTTTTCTTTAAGGCGATTATCCGCTACAAAATCCGATTCGTGGTTAATGGCCACTCTTTCAATATCGTCAAAGATTTTTGCTTCTTTCTGTTTCCGGATATGATCTATGGCACAGTTAACCATTATTCTTCTTACCCATCCCTCAAAGGATCCCTCCTTCTTAAAACCGGGCAGATTCTTAAACACTTTAATAAAGCCTTCCTGCAATACATCTTCAGCATCGTCCCTTGTGCGGCAATAACGCAGGCATACATAAAACATTTTTGAACTCAGGGCATCATAAAGCATCTTCTGGTACTCACGTTTCCCTTCAGCGCAACCTTTTATTATGATTTCTATTTTATCCAACAACTGTCTTTAATAACTAGACGTAAACCTAGGCCTAATGGTTGTGCCTTTCTTTAATTAATTTCCTATTCTATACAATCTTATTCTATGGTACTGGAAAACAAGGAATTGAACATTTCTTGAAACTATTTTTTTCTCTGCAGGCAACGTCTTTCGCCCTGACATCGTTTAGGATATAAATACTCATCATGAAAATAAAAAATCTATTTATCATTATTTCCTGCAGCCTCCTGTTTATTCTTTTAACTTCAGAAACGCTTGATTCGAGTGGAAAACTAATAAGCGCCGGGGGGCCTGGCGAAGGTACCTGCTCCACAACCGGCTGTCACGGAGCAGGTAACGGCAATGGAACAAGCGGCGGACTAGCTGACAATGCGGGTCCTGGTAACATAACCCTTGTTTCGGTACCAGCTTTAACCGCCAATAAATACGTTCCGGGAACAACCTACAACATGACGATAACCGTTAGTGAAACGGGTAAGAACCTTTTTGGTTTTAGCTTCGAAGCTCTTGATAACAGTGGAAATACGAGCATTACCGTAAATAATGCCACCGGCTCCATTACCGTTACGGATGCGGTAAGAACACGCACCGGTCAACCCTTTAGCACAGGACGTTTAACCTTAACCCATAAAACAAATGGTGGCGCTGTTGCAAATGCCGCCAACTTTACTTTTAGCTGGAAAGCTCCCGCGAGCGGCACGGTAAATATTTATTATGATGGAGCCGCCGTAAACAGCAATACGCTTGCCGACGCGGGCGATAACGTTTATTCCAAATCAATGCAGTTAACTCCAAACACCGCTACGGTAACAGCCATTGGGTTAAACGATAACATAGAAAATTCACTTGTCCTGTTCCCTAACCCGGCAAAGGATCACTTTACCCTTAACTTCAACGAGGAAGATCTTCCTTTTGTAGATGTGCAGATAATGAGCGTTGATGGCAAAATCATAAAGCATTACAACAAGGCAGCAGGCGATGGAAAGAGATTCAGCAACAGATATGACGTTGATGACCTTGCTCGCGGAAGCTATATAGTGAAGATAAACACCGGTAAAAAAACAGTACTAAAAAAACTGATCATAAATTGATCGGCAAATAAACAGAAGTCGCTTCAACAAACCTATCTAAAAAATTAAACGATGACTATTCGGCTTTACGTTATACTTTTATTTACTACACTTCTTTTGTGTAATTGCTATAAGCGCAATTTTAAAAAAATGCACAGCAACAGCGATGCCTCGCCTATTGCTAAAAGTTGTGATACTACCGGAGTGATCAGTTATTCGGCGCAGGTGGCTCCTTTACTGAACGCTAACTGTAACAACTGCCATAATACCGGCGGAACTGCTCCCAACCTGAGTAATTATAACGGTGTACTTAATTCGGCGCAAAACACATTGTACAGTTCGGTTGCCTGGGACGGTAACGCCTCTAACATGCCAAAAGGCCTTTCAAAAATGTCGGACTGTGATGTGGCAATCATTAAAAAATGGGTTTTTGCGGGTGCACCAAATAATTAAGTAATGAGAAAAATAAAATTAAGTCTGGCGTTCTTAATTGCAGTTCTTAATGTTTTTTGTCAGGAAAAAGCGGAAGACCTTCTCAACTTTGTAAACGAGAAGCCTAAAAAGGAATTTACAACCGCCACTTTTAAAACAACCAGACTGGTTAACTTTCATACAGTGGAGGTACTTGGCAAAAGAAGCCTTGATTTTCGTATTTCACACAGGTTTGGCGATTTTAATACCGGGCCCTACAACGCGTGGGGTACCGATGGCGGAGCCAACATCCGTTTAAGTCTGGAGTATTGCCATGACGGTCGTTTTATGTTTGGTATTGGTCGCACATCTACCAACAAGATCGTTGACGGCTTTTTGAAATTACGTTTGTTAAGGCAAACAACAAATAATTCGGTACCGGTGAGCATTACTTTATTTTCAGGGATTTATCAAACATTTGAAAGAGCAAATATTGACGGGATAAATAAATACCAGGCCGACGCCGATCGCTTATCATATTGTCATCAAATAATGATCGGTAGAAAATTCAATTCACGCTTTTCGATCCAGTTAACCGGGGCAATGGTTCATTTTAATCTTGTTGAAAATATTAGTGACAAAAATGACTGCTATATTGTTGGTGTCGTTACACGATTTAAGTTTGCAAAACGGCAAGCGATAACGCTGGAATACGGATACCGTATTAACCAATACAGTACAGATAAATATTATGATAGCTTCGGAATAGGTTACGATCTTGAAACAGGCGGGCATGTGTTTCAGCTGCATCTCACCAATTCATTTGGCCTCACCGAAAATCAATATTTGATGTACACGAATAAAACCTGGCAAAACTGGGGCGTGCGGCTGGGCTTTAATATCTCACGGGTTTTCAGTCTGCAGGGTCATAAACCAAAAGAATAATAATTAAGTAATATGAAAAAAACATTCATCCTTCTGATGCTAACTATCGCAATCCAGGTTAAGGCGCAGATCTTTGTCGGCGAAAAATGCAGCATCACTTTTTTCAGTGAAACAAAAATGGAAAACATTGATGCAACCAATACGGTCACAAAACCTGTCTTAAACACCGCTACAGGAAATTTTGCCATTAAGGCCTCGCAAACCGCTTTTATTTTTAAATCAGCTTTTATGCAGGAACATTATAATGAAAATTACATGGAAAGCGAGAAATTTCCTTTTGCAACATTTGTCGGAAAAATAGAGGAAACCATAGATTATACAAAAAACGGGACTTACCCCGTAACAATAAAAGGCAAGCTGGATCTGCACGGTGTTGAACTTCCGCGAACGATCACAGGAACCTTAACAGTCAAGGATGGAAGGATTACAATGAATTCAAAGTTTAATGTTAAAGTGGCGGATCATAAGGTAAAAGTACCTTCGCTATATGTGGATAAGATAGCCGAAAACATTGAGATCACTTTTCACAGCGAAATGGTGCCCTACAAAAAATAGCTACTTCTTTTGTATCATAACGCTGTAAACGTTTTCCGCTTTTTGGGGAAACACCGCATTAAAACTTTCCACCGGGTAAGGATAGTAAACCGCGCACAGGGTATTACTCACCGAGTATAAATGCTTTCGTTTGTCGGCCGGCGTACCATCCAGTATTCCCAACAAAACTTCCCAGCGCACGGTTTCAGTGCCGTTGCCGTAATCATGCCATACGATCACACTCTTATCGTCTTTTAAAAGATCAAATGCTACCCTGGTATCGTTTACAACGCCGGGATAATGATGATCGCCATCAACAAAAACAAGATCGCATTTATTCTTGTAAGTACTAAAATCAAACGTTGCGGAATTACCCCATAACTGCGAAATGTGGTTCACGTCTTTGCACATGGAACCCTGCATTAAACCATACATTTCATCAAAGCCCATCTGACTTAATTCCTCTTTACTTAAATTTAAAGTATGCACATGCTTTGCGAAGCGGGCCATGTTTAGAGCGCTTTCACCGCGCCAGGTGCCTATTTCAAAACAAACAGGTTGATTTAATTTTTTGCTCAATGCCGCCAGCAGTAAATAATCTGTAGGCAGACTTCCGCCTTCCAAAAACGTAAACGGCAAAATAGTATTTACTTCATCCAAAAAAATATTGAACGGGATTTTTTTTAATCCCATGTCAAGCTTATATTTTTTGCTGACTTCCTTTTTATAATTATCCTCAAAATCAAGCACGAGATTTAACAACGCGGGTTTTGCAAGTATAAGCCGGATGGCCTTTAAGGCTTTGCCAATTTTATTCATATTAGTTTTTCGCTTTTAAAACCTCGTCGTAAACATTCGTAAAAAGTGAGGCGATGTGCCCGTAATTAAAATTCTTACACGCATGCCGGCTGATTGTTTCGTGATTATATTTTTCCTTTTCGATTATTATTTTTTTCACCGCGTTTAAAAGTTCTTTCTCATCACCTGGTGTAACAAGTATGCCCTCGCCGTTACCCACCCATTCTTTAATGCCGCCAACATCCGTAGATATCACAGGTAATCCACAGCACATTGCTTCGAGCATTACAACCGGCAAATTTTCGTAATTGCTAAACATCACCAGACAATCAGCCGCTTGAATCTCCGCTACCAGCTCAGTTCCAAATTTCTGACCACGGAAAAATACAGAGTTGTTGAGTAGTGATCCTGACTGCCTCTCAAGTTCATCTTTGTAAACGCTATCGCCAATTATTATTAATTCAGCCAAGGGGTTTGCCGTTTTCAGTTCTTTAAAAACACGAATCAGGCCTTCCACATTTTTTTGTGCGGGCTCTAGGG
Source organism: Bacteroidota bacterium (assembly GCA_013816895.1). GTDB lineage: Bacteria > Bacteroidota > Bacteroidia > B-17B0 > Aurantibacillaceae > Aurantibacillus. The sequence goes on along the minus strand of JACDDR010000020.1, from coordinate 42,206 downwards.
AAGAAATATGGATAAAGCGAAAAGAAGGAGAAGAAGGTTTAGCCTTGTACCGAAACACACCGGTATCAACCACATTCGGAATAGTTTCATACTCTCCTTTGAGACCATGCTTTAGCATTTTTTGCTTTAAATCCTTTGAAACCACAACAATCCTCTTTGCAGTTTTCGCAGCCTTTTCGCTAAAGTATTTTTTTATAATCCCTTTATAACTACCGTCGGCAGGGTCGTAGCCGGTCCAGTGTTCTGAAACAATATAGGGAATGTTTAATTTTTTAGCGATCATCATCCCGGCAATTGCAGCAGGGAAAAATACATTTACCTGAAGGATATCCGGTTTGCCCCAATGTTTCAGAAGATATTCAAGGCCTTCGAGATAGTGTTTTTTATAATTACTGAACTTTGTAAAAGCGTTGGCATTTTTCTTTTTGAAATAAACATACACTTCGTAAACACCTTTTTCCGTGCGGCTCTCAATCTTTAATTTGTCTTCAAACGTTTCGCTTCCTGAAACATGAATTACCGCGACGTTGTTTTTTAACGCAATGGCTTCCGCGTAGCGCCTCACAAAAATACCATGCGTTTTATTTTCGTTGGTGGGGTACCAGCTTGATATAAATAAAACTTTATGCTGCATTAATGAATAAATGAAGCTTTTTAAGGCTAAATTAAATTAGGTATTTTTTATAAACGAAGCTTTATACAAGCTTAAAAATCAAAGGTTATTTGCCCGTCACCGTCAAAAAAGTCTTTCGCGCTTTTCTTATTCAGTTTTTCCATGGCTCTCCTGTGCAGCTCTACGGGCGACAATCCTGATTTTTCGTCGTCGTTATTTTTTAAAAATTTACGGGCAGCCTTAATTTCTTCAGGCTCCTTTAAACTAATTTCCTTTATTTTATAGGAACTTAATTTTTTTCCTTTAGCCTTCATGTTTACAACGGGGCTAAATTCCACCATCTTAAGTGTTTCCTCCGGAATCTCAACGCCCTTTTCCTTTGCAAACTTAACCTCTACAATGGGATTAACCTGCGCGGTAATCAATTCGATTCGCGACTGTTCATGCTCGGTTACAAGCAAAGTTTTTGCTGTTGTTAACTCCGGCTCAAAGCGTTTGGTAAAATATGATTTACTCACCCCGTCGAAATAAATGCAAGTGAGTGTAATATTAGAATAGAATTTTTCGATAAGAATAATGTCTTCATCAAAATGATTCAGCACATCGTAGGTGTATAACCTGTAAACTCCTTTCGAAGTAATGGTCATAATTTTATCCTCGCCGCTGAATTTGCCAAGGTATGTTCCGCGCTCTTCTTTATTTAAGCGGTGGATCTTATCGTCAAACCAGTAGTCTTCGCCTTCAAGCGTAGAAACACCTTTTTCTTTCAACGTTACTTTATTTACGGTATACTTGGTAACAATGTTTCCTACCGCCGTACGAGCCTTAATTTCCATTTCGGCGAAATCAACTGCGATTTCAAGCTTGCGTAACCCGGCAACCTGTCGCAGGTGAACAATGACCTTTTCGCTTTCACCATTTGGATTTACAGTGAACCAGTAGACAGTACTACCAGGTGTTCCTTTTGAAAGCTCGTATACTTTATCGCGCGTAACGCCTGTAATATTAAAGCGCTTCATGAACGTGATTCCTTTAGGGCCATCACGGTAAATCATATTATAGGTAGTGCGCTCGTCATTTTTACGAAATATCGCTACATGAAGAATGTCTTTACCAACAAATACCTTATCGGCAACTTTAAACACTTTCATTTTACCTTCTTTGGTAAAAGCAATAATGTCGTCAATATCGCTGCAATCGCAAATAAACTCATCCTTTTTCAAACTGGTGCCAATAAAGCCTTCGGCCCTGTTCATATACAACTTCTCGTTGGCCATTACCACCTGAGTAGCCACAATGGTTTCCAATTGTTTTGTTTCGGTTTTACGCTCGCGGCCCGGACCGTATTTTTTCTTTAGCGTTTTAAAATATTCTACCGCGTAATCCACCAGGTGAGCCAGGTGATGTTTCACTTCCGCGATCTTTGCATCCAGGTCTTTCATGTGATCTTCAGCCTTCATGCTGTCGAACCGCGTGATTCGGATCATTGGAATCTGCGTTAAACGCTGTAAATCTTCATCATTAATATCGCGAAGGAGTTTGCGTTTGTGTGGTTTAAACACATCGTATAAATACTGGTATAAGGTTTCCTTGTTGGAATACTTTTTAAAGTCGATATACATCTCCTCTTTAATAAATATTTTTTCAAGCGAAGCAAAGTGCCATTTTTCTTCCAGCTCCTTCTGTTCGATCTCAAGCTCGCGCTTTAGCAGATGCAGGGTTTTGGCAGTTGATATTTTAAGAATTTCACTTACTCCGATAAACCTTGGCCTGTCGGTGTCAATAACACAGGCGTTGGGCGAAATACTCATTTCGCAATTACTAAAAGCGTAAAGAGCGTCAATGGTTTTATCAGGACTGATGCCGGGCTGAAGGTGAATTAAAATCTCAACATTTTCGGAAGTATTATCTTCCACTTTTTTAACTTTTATTTTTCCTTTATCATTTGCCGCCAGAATACTGTCGATGAGCGAACTGGTAGTTGTACCAAAAGGAATTTCTGTAATAACAAGCGTTTTTGGATTCAGTTCTTTGATCCGTGCGCGGATCTTAATTTTACCGCCTCGTAAACCGTCTTTGTACTCACTGCAATCGGCAATACCTGCGGTTTGAAAATCAGGATAAATAGTGGCTTTCTTTCCTTTAAGGATCTGGATAGAAGCATCAATCAATTCGTTAAAATTGTGAGGTAAAATCTTACACGCTAAGCCAACCGCGATACCTTCAACTCCCTGCGCAAGAAGCAACGGGAATTTTACCGGCAAATTCATGGGCTCCTTATTTCTTCCATCGTAGCTTAAGCCCCAATCGGTAGTTTTAGGATTAAACAGAATATCCAGACCAAGTTTTGATAAACGCGCTTCGATGTAACGCGGGGCAGCAGCACTGTCGCCGGTTAATATATTACCCCAGTTCCCCTGGCAATCAATTAAAAGATCTTTTTGTCCGATGCTCACGAGTGCATCACCAATGCTGGCATCCCCGTGAGGGTGATATTTCATGGTGTTACCAATAAGATTGGCCACTTTGTTATACCGGCCATCTTCGAGTTCCCACATACTGTGCAGGATACGGCGCTGAACGGGCTTTAAACCATCGTCGATAGCCGGTACCGCGCGTTCAAGGATAACATAGGAAGCGTAATCAATGAACCATGTTTTAAACATTCCGCTAACGTGCGTAATGTTGTCGATATCACGGTGACCCTCACTATCAAACCCTTCAAATATATTGTCGCTCATTGCTGTCAGAGAAAATTAATTGCAAATATAGCATTTCACAAGTATTTTTTCTAAAAAACCATTGGTTAGTTTTTAGCATTTGGCATAAAAAGCCCTGTTAATAAGACTTTCAGGCCATCTGGAAGGCTCGGCAGAAGAGGAAACGTGTTGTAAATGCGGGTGAAGTGGCGATAACAGCTTCACTAAAGACTAATAAACCACTACTTTTCTTTTCAGAAAGAAAACCGCTTCCGCAAGTTTGGCATTGAGTTTATTACTGGAATAGGCGTTTAAGCCTGCTTTTTCAAGGCTGTTGGCATACCCGAAAATATCGGTGATCTGACCTTTATAAATGGTTTCGCCGGTTACCCTGTTTTTTAAACTCAGATTAACAATCAGTGCCGCAAGTTTTATTTTATAATTGCTCTCCAGAACGTCGCTACTTATGTCTTCCTGAGTGTCGGCCGAAGCTTCGATGATGTAATCAGCGAGTTCGGGCTTGTTAATGATAATCACTTCCTGGCCGTTAAAACGCTGTTGAAGAAATGTTTCAATGATGCTTGTGCCGGTTGCCTTTCCGAAATTTTTCTCTGTTGAGGAAACGAAAATATTAACGGGACTTACCTGCGCCTGCACTTTTAATGAAGGGGTTTGGATAAATTGTTTTAATACCGAAATGCCGGCCCTGCCAACGGAATCGGTTCCCATTAATCCGGAAATATCAGGATTAAGAGAAAAAGCTACTGTTTGGTTTAAAGGTTCTACGGAGTTAACTTTTATCTGAATCTCACCCATCAGGTTAGTGGATGCTTTATCCATTACTTTAATTTTTTCTTCTTCGCTTGTAACAATGAACGGAAAATTCTGCAGGGCAACTTTGTTTTTTAATTCAAGATTATAAACCAGCGGAGCATACACTTGTTGATACGGCTTTAACTGCGGCAGTATTTTTTGCACACCCATCCCGACAAAAATGGATTGCAATTGTGTTTGAATAAGATTCGTAAGGTCAAATACATTTTTTATGCCTTTGGTTTGTGCGGGGTCGAAATTAATTTCTTCGCTCAGGTACGGTGTAAGTACGCCAAATGCCTGGATCCGTTTTTTAAGGCATGAAGAAAAATCCTTGTTTTGTTCATCAGTAAAGCTTGCGACAATAAGATTAGATGCCTTGGTTATGGTTTGCTGTTTCTTTTGCGCTTTGATATTTGCATACTCAGCTTTGTCAAGCGTATAGTAAACCCAGTACTGCTTGTCGTTTTCGTAGGAATCGGTGAGGTTATAGCCTTCGATATTATCGCTGTTGGATAATTTAATTAATGAATTAAAATTTTCATTGAACGTATTATTATTCTGAACGGTATAGAGAACGGAATTAGAGGAAATATCCACTTTAATTTCGGATGCCAGATCGTAAAGCGCGTTTTTCTTGGCTTCCATCTGGTAACCCTGGCTCTTGGATTTATCAGAAAAACCAATTCCAACATATTTAAAACCGCTGTTAGGCCTTGCACTTACCCACACCGGCGCCTTTACCTCGGGTACCGCAGCCGTAACCGCCTTTTTACTTTTACAGGAGATTAAAATAATTGTAACAATGAGTATATAGAATATCCGTTTCAAATTATTTTATATTGGTTAATACCGAATTGCTAAACAATGTAACTGCGTGGTCGTTCGCCTCGCTCTTTAAAACATCAAACGTTTTTAAAACAGCATTTGCGCTGAATAATTGTCGCCACTTAGTGGGGTTGTACTGCGCGAGAACTGAAGTTTGCTGCGGGTTGTAAGGATAAAGATTGTTCAGATTATTCTGATTGAAATTTCTTGAAAACTCGTTGTACTCAACGCCGTCCTGAGCTGTAACGTTCTGGTTTTGCGAAGAAACGATCTGGTTGGTGTAAGCGTTAATGAGTTTGTAATTATAATTAAATGAAAATGAACGGCTCGCCTTTATATTACTGTAATCAATTGGTTTGTAATCCACCGTTACAACCGTTCCGCTTATAACCGTTTCTTTCAGGAAAGCCTTTTGGCTCATGCGCTGCAGACCCGAATTAAACTCCTTGCTGTTACTGATGTCGTAAGTATAAAAATAATCAGCACCCGTTGCTTTCCGTACCGCCTGAATTAAGTCCACATTCGCAGCACTGCCACCGGAAACATCGGGAATAAAAGTAAAGGGCGTATTATTAATAATTTTAGCGTAATCAAATTTCTGAGAGGCCACCTGGTTAAAGCTGTTGAATAAAATGTCTTCGATTTCTTTTTCGGCAGAATTGTCTGATTTTTTAGGGGCAAATAAAATAAAGCTTTTTGTTTGCTGAGCGCTCGCGAGCATCAGCAGGTCCTGCATATCCTTATAAGTTTCAGTTTTGGATTTAATGCTGGTAAGGAGGTTCAATGCTCCCGGATAATTTTTGTTTTCAATACAGGTTACCGCGTTTTGATATAAAGGCTCGCACACTGCAACAATCTCCAATTGACCCGTAGTTTTATATCCCGGATTGTATTTCTTAATCTTCTGAATGAAGGCGAGTGCTTCGGTATATTTCTTCTGGTTAACCATGGCGTAAGCCTGGTTATAATTTTTTAAACAATAGGTCTCAATGGCCTTCTGGTAATCTTCTTCGTAACTTTTAGGATAATCAAGCGTAACGCTCAGGGCTTCGGTCTTTGCCGTAAATGCTTTCAGCCGCTCAAAACTTTCCAGGGACGCTTCCAGCTGCTGGGTGTTGTAATTGCGAAAAAATTCTGATGACATGCTGCCTACATGTTTTTGACCAACATCTTTTAATTTGATGCGAGCCTGCACATTGGTAGGCTTGCGTTGCAGGGATTCAAGGTAATATTCGGCAGCCTCATTAACAAGACCTTGTTTTTCCAAACGTTCGGCCGCTTTAAAATACTTTTTTGTTCCACTGCATCCGCTAAGAATAACAATTACAAACAGGAGGAATATTTGTGGTTTGATTTTCAAAAAAAATAAGGTTAAAAAAAAGAGCATCTTAGTATTAAGATGCTCTCTGTATGGATTTTTTATTTTCTTTCTTCAGCTAATTTTTTCATTTCAGCATCAAAGATCTGTTGGAATTTTTGTTTATCGTAATCCAGCTTTAATTTGGCGTCATTTGAAATTTTAGCGTCGATTTTATCGAATACAGTTTTCTTGTCTGCTTCCAAAGCTATCCAGTAGCTGTATGAACCATCCGCTTCTTTGAAAGTTTTTTCGCCGATTTCCTTAACGTTCGACATTTCAAGATTAACAACGTCGCGTGCAAGTTCTTCAAACTTGTTTTCAAACTCCTGTGTATTACCTACTGTACGTTGATTGGTGTACTGATCTGTTACACGTTTTACTGTACTGTTAATGTTGCCCGCCATTTCAGATTTCGCATTCTGGTATGCGATTTTTTTGGCAGTTGCAAGATCAGGGGATTTACCAACCTGCTTTGAACGGAAAAAGTTTTCGTCGCTGCGGAATTCTTTAGTACTAAACGGCAATGTAATTTCTACAGCACCGGTTTCCTTTTGAATCGTTTGTTTTTTTGATTTACAACCTGCTAAAGTTAAAACTGCGATAGCGGGAATTAAAAGTAATTGAGTTGTTTTCATTTTGTATGTTTTTATTTCTGTTTGGAGTATTCCATGTATTATGCCAAAGATATTTATTTTTTCGAAATTAACGCCCTTTAACACAATCGGCACCGAAACGAGTCTGTTTTAAGGGTTGTTTGTTAAATTCTTTAACATTTACTTTACCAACTCCTCTTCAACATCCTTCTCTACCTTTAAATTTTCAATGATAAACTCCTGTCTTTCCATCGTGTTCTTGCCCATGTAGTAACTAAGCAGTTCATGAATACTCGATCGCTGATCAATTAAAACAGGCTCAAGACGAATGTCTTTGCCTATAAAGTGCTTAAACTCATCCGGACTGATTTCACCTAATCCTTTAAAGCGTGTTATCTCAGGCTTTGGTCCTAGTTTTGCAATTGCTGCTTTACGCTCTTCATCGCTATAACAATAGGCCGTTTCTTTTTTATTACGCACCCTGAATAAGGGCGTTGTGAGAATCTTCACGTGATTGCTTTTTACAAGCTCAGGAAAGAACTGTAAAAAGAAAGTAAGTAAAAGCAGGCGGATATGCATTCCATCCACATCGGCATCCGTTGCAATTACTACGTTGTTGTATCGTAAATCATCCAGGCCTTCTTCAATATTAAGTGCGGCTTGCAAAAGATTGAATTCTTCATTTTCGTAAACAACTTTTTTTCCAAGTCCGAAACAATTTAAAGGTTTTCCCTTTAAACTGAAAACGGCTTGTGTATTTACATCGCGCGTTTTAGTGATGGAACCACTGGCACTGTCACCTTCACAAATGAATAATGTAGTTTCCAGTCGTCTTGGATCTTTAGGATCATCAAGGTGTACGCGACAGTCTCTCAATTTTTTGTTATGAAGGGAAGATTTCTTCGCGCGCTCTCTAGCCAGCTTCTGAATCCCTGAAAGTTCTTTTCTCTCGCGTTCATTCGCTAAGATTTTTGCTTCGATGAATTTTGCTACGTCAGGATTCTTATGCAGATAGTTATCCAGCTGTTGCTTAATAAAATCTCCTATGAAGCCGCGAATACTTTGTCCACCGGGGGCAATCTCGTTAGAGCCGAGTTTTGTTTTTGTCTGTGACTCAAATACCGGCTCCTGCACTTTAATTGCAATAGCGGATACGATTGATTTACGGACATCGCTCGGTTCAAATTCTTTTTTATAAAATTCTCTTACAGTTTTTACAACCGCTTCCCTGAAAGCTGCAAGGTGTGTTCCGCCCTGGGTAGTGTACTGGCCATTCACATAACTATAATACTCTTCGCTGTAATGTTCATTGCTGTGAGTAATGGCCAGCTCAATGTCTTCTCCTCTTAAATGAATAATCGGATAGATGATTTCACCGGTAATGTTTTTTTCAAGGAGATCCTTTAATCCGTTATCAGATTTATATAACTGTCCGTTTAAGGATAATGTTAGTCCTGTATTTAAGAAGGCGTAATTCCAAACCATGCGATCAATGTATTCATGAACGTAATGGTATTTTTTAAAGATGGTGTCATCGGGCCTGAACTCCACGTAGGTGCCGTTCTTCTCTCCCGGAGCAGCGGTTAAACGCGATTCTTTTACCAATTCGCCTTTACTGAATTCAGCAGTCTTTGACTGACCATCACGAAATGCAGTTACCTTGAAATTGATTGACAACGCATTCACCGCCTTTGTTCCAACACCATTTAAACCAATCGATTTTTTAAACGCCTCGCTGTCGTACTTTCCACCGGTGTTCATTTTAGAAACAACTTCCACCACTTTGCCTAATGGAATACCGCGGCCAAAATCGCGAATAGAAACAACGCCGTCTTTCACATTTATGTCGATGCGGCTACCCTCACCCATCATAAATTCATCAATGGAATTATCCATTACCTCTTTTAAAAGAACATAAATTCCATCGTCAAAGGCACTTCCGTCGCCAAGCTTGCCGATGTACATTCCGGGGCGTGTACGAATATGTTCTTTCCAGTCTAACGACCGTATATTGTCTTCTGTATAATTTGATTTGGCCATAATTAATTTTTTTATATTCATTGACAATTTTCAAATTTACAATTGACGATTGAAAACCAGCAATTGTAATCCCGATAGCTATCGGGGGTCAATTATTCAATTGTAAATTGTTAATCTCCATCAAGAAGGTTCCCTAATCCGCCCAGAATACTTCCTTCTTCTTTTCGCGAGCCTCTTCCATAAGAAAGAATTCTACCTGCGAGTCTGCTTATTGGTAAAGTTTGTATCCATACTTTGCCCGGACCGCTCAATACTGCGTAAAACAAACCTTCTCCGCCAAACAACGTATTTTTAACGCCACCTATAAACTGGATATCGTAATTTATTGTACTCGTAAAAGCTACAATACATCCCGTATCAATCTTCAGCATATCGCCTGCTTTTAATTCTTTTTCAATCACATGGCCACCGCTGTGGACAAAGGCCATTCCATCGCCTTCCAGCTTCTGCATAATAAAACCTTCGCCGCCGAATAAACCCGTTCCTAATTTTTTCTGAAATTCAATGCCCACGCTTACGCCTTTTGCAGCACACAAAAAACTATCTTTCTGACAGATTACTTTTCCGCCCAGCTGTGATAAATCCAGCGGAATAATTTTGCCCGCATAGGGCGCTGCGAAAGATACGTGACGTTTTTGCGCGGAAGTGTTGGTGTACACTGTTAAAAATAAATTTTCACCGGTCAGCAATCTTTTTCCGGCAGAAAATAATTTTCCCATTAATCCTTTTTCATTTCCATCGCCAAACAATGTTTGCATCTGAATGCCGTCGGTCATCATCATAAAACTCCCGGGCTCTGCAATTACGCCTTCCTGTGGATCAAGTTCCACTTCCACGCATTGCATTTCCTCGCCTAATAATTTATAATCTATTTCGTGGTTGTTCATGTTGTTGTCTTGTTTCTTGTTGTCTTCTTGTTCTCGACTGTGCCCGAACTGTTCTCGACTTCGCTCGAACTGTTCTCGACTTCGCTCGAACTGACACTGTCTTGTTTCTTTTTGTCTTGTTCTCTTGTTTCCTGTTATCTGGTTTCTGGTTTCTGGTTTCTGTTTTCTGTTTTCTGTTTTCTAAACATTAAATCTGAAATGCATAACGTCGCCGTCACCAACAATGTATTCTTTTCCTTCTATTCGCAGCTTACCCACCTCACGGCACGCTGCTTCAGAACCAAGCGTTATAAAATCATTATAAGAAATGACTTCCGCTTTAATAAATCCTTTTTCGAAATCGGTATGAATAACACCAGCCGCCTGCGGAGCTTTCATGCCTTTTGTGATCGTCCAGGCTCTTACTTCTTTAACGCCTGCAGTAAAATAGGTTTCAAGTTTTAAGAGTTTGTATGCCGATTTAATTAATTTATTTACTCCCGGTTCATCCAATCCCATTTCTCCGAGAAACATTTGTTTTTCTTCATAGGTTTCAAGCGAAGCGATCTCGCTTTCCATTTGAGCGGTAATCACAAGAATTTCCGCATCTTCTCCTTTTACCGCTTCGCGAACGGCATCCACGTGTTTGTTTCCGCTTTTAGCAGAAGCTTCATCCACATTGCAAACATACATTACCGGCTTTATCGTGAGAAGATGAAGATCTTCAATAAACGGTAATTCGTTTTCCTCAAGACCAGCCGCACGCGCCGATTTTCCTGATTCCAGGGCAGCCTTAACTTTCGAACAGGCATTAAAAGTTTTAACCGCTTCTTTATCTGTTCCGGTTTTTGCAAGCTTCTCAAATTTCTTGAGTTTCGCTTCAACACTTTCCAGATCTTTTAACTGCAACTCGGTATCAATAATTTCTTTATCGCGAACAGGATTTACATTTCCGTCAACGTGCACTACGTTATCATCATCAAAGCAACGCAAAACATGAAGGATAGCATTACACTCGCGAATGTTTCCCAGGAACTTGTTTCCAAGTCCTTCGCCCTTACTGGCGCCTTTTACAAGACCGGCAATGTCTACAATTTCAACAGTGGTAGGCACAATGTTCTGTGGCTTTACCAGATCTGAAAGTTTATTAAGACGCTCATCCGGTACAGTTGTAGTTCCTACATTGGGATCAATAGTACAAAACGGAAAATTTGCTGCCTGTGCTTTCGCGTTGCTTAAACAATTAAATAAAGTTGATTTTCCTACGTTGGGCAAACCAACTATTCCACATTTTAATGCCATATATTTTTTACCAGGTTTTAGTTAATTGTATTGAAGGTGTTGAAGCGCCTGCTACCGGCAGGTTATCACCCACCAGGATGTTTTTATTTAAAATTGTACTGTAATAATTTCCGTAAGTAACCGGCACGGCTAACAGGTAAAAGTTTGTCAATGTGGGCAACTGGTTAATGGCAGTTTTTAAAGCTCCCGAACAAATGTTGAATTTGGGATTGGATGTTTGTGTAAGATAAAATTCATTGAATACAGTATAGGAATTTACACTTACTAAGGTGTTCGTTCCCATCAAAACCGCAAACTTTACCTGCTTTCCGGCGGGAATGGCTTTATTCAGGGTTAAAGACAATGTGATAGAATCCTGATTGACCGCATTACCGGAATTGATCTGAAGCGCGTAAGGCGAGTTCCTTGCCACGAAGGAAGTAACCGAACTTGTTACATTACTGCTAACGTTAGCGGAGAAAGGAACACCCTCGTATTTAGTCCGCAGCACTGAAGGGAAGTAAGTCCCTGGCGGAAGGCTCAAAGAGGCATTTCCGTTAGTATCCACTGAATACCCCGTTCCGTTGATGAAAATGCTGGTGCTATATGTTTTCGCTTCGGGGTAACCCAGAGAATCATAGCTGTTTATTTTTACAGCCAGGGTTCCGTTTTCAACGACCGGCGCTGGTTCCTCGGGAGCGCTTTCCTTCTTTTTCTTACATGAAAAAACCAGAAGCATAACAAAAAGGATACTTAAAACAATTTTCATTTTTTTAAATTTTGCAGGCACAAATATACCAATACTTCACCTATCTGGACACTTTAAATCCATTGTATTTACTGAGTTTTTAACATACCGGCCTGTTTTTTAACAAAGTAATTTTCTACCAATATTTAAAGGTAATTTTAAGGCCTCACTCTAGATTATGCAAAACACCGACTCTTTAAAAACTTTATGTACTCAGGTACGCCGCGATATTGTACGAATGGTTCATGCCGTTAGCTCCGGTCACCCCGGGGGTTCGCTGGGCTGCGTGGAGTATTTCGTAGCACTTTATAAAGTGATCATGAAACACGATCCGGCAAATTTTTCAATGGATGGAAAAAATGAAGATCTTTTCTTTTTAAGTAATGGACATATCAGTCCTGTTTTTTACAGTGTTTTAGCCCGCTCTGGCTATTTTGCGGTGGACGAACTAAAAACATTCCGCAAGTTAAATTCGCGTTTACAGGGACATCCAACCACTCACGAAGGACTGCCCGGAATACGCGTTGCGAGCGGATCGCTTGGCCAGGGCATGAGTGTTGCCATTGGCGCGGCGTTAAGTAAAAAATTAAACAAAGACGAACGCATAGTTTATTCGCTTCACGGTGATGGCGAACTGCAAGAAGGACAGATCTGGGAAGCGGCCATGTACGCTGCCGGAAATAAAGTAGATAATTTAATTTCCACCGTGGATTACAACGGAAGGCAGATTGACGGCGACGTTGAGAATGTTCTTCCTTTAGGGAATTTAAAATCAAAGTTTGAAGCCTTTGGCTGGCATGTTCTCGAAAACCATCAGGGCAACGATCTCGATAAGGTTATTGGTTCTTTAAACGAAGCCAAAACACTGGTGGGAAAAGGAAAGCCAATTATGATTCTGATGAAAACCGATATGGGCATGGGTGTTGATTATATGATGGGTACCCATAAATGGCACGGGTCTGCCCCTAATGATGAACAGTTGAATCTGGCGCTCGACCAGCTGCTTGTAACCGAAGGGGATTACTAGACTTATAGAGTTGTTGAAATTGTAGAATTTTAGAATTGGAGATTTATTAATTTTTAGAATGATAAACGTGCAGATGTTAAATTCAAAAAAACTAAAAATCAGAAACTCAAAAATTCTAACCTTTTTCTTCATTTTCCATTTTACGTTTTCCGTTTTACATTCTCAAGTTACCAACCGTCTCCTTTTTATTTTTGATGATTCCTACAGCATGTATGCGCCGTGGAACAGCAACATTAAAATTGAGGTCGCTAAAAAAGTGATGGGCGAGTTCCTCGACAGTCTGAGAAATATTCCGGATCTGCAATTGGCATTAAGATGTTACGGACATACCACTTTTTTCAAACCCGAAAGAAATTGTAAAGACAGCAAACTCGAGGTGCCCTTCGCGGATGCAAAAACCAATTACTTAAAGATCAAACAGCGCATTAATAAACTTGAACCGCTGGGTACAACGCCAATTGCTTATTCCCTTGGCGAATGCACCAATGATTTTACGCCCTGCAGCAATTGCAGAAACATCGTTATATTGATTACCGATGGAATTGAAGAATGCAATGGCAATCCCTGCCAGGTAAGTTTAGAGCTTCAGAAGAAGGGGATTTTTTTGCGTCCTTTTGTAATAGGCGTTGGCCTCGACGTAAAGTTCGCCGATGTTTTTGGCTGCATGGGAAAGTATTACGATGTGAGCAACGAAGCCAATTTTAAAGACGTTCTTAAACTTGTATTAACAGAAGCCTTGTCGCAAACCACGGTGCAGGTTGATCTACTGGACATTAACAAAAAACCCTCTGAAACGGATGTGGATATGACCTTTTACGAAGCCGGCACTTCCAAAGTAAAATACAATTACCTCCACACGATCAATCATCGCGGTAATCCCGATACACTGGTGCTTGATCCCGATCTTAAATACGATCTAACGGTTCACACCATTCCGCCTCAGGAAAAAAAGAACATCACCATCGTTAAAGGAAAACACAACACCATACCCCTGGACGCGCCGCAGGGTTATCTCCATTTGGAACTCGAAGGCCCTTTAAGCAATTATTACCCAACTACCATTGTGCGGAAGGGCAGCGATATGAAGACGTTGAACGTGCATGATTTTGGAAAAAAAGAAAAATACATTGTGGGAAAATATGATCTTGAAGTTTTAACCTTGCCAAGAATTCAGCTGAAAGATGTAGAGATAAAACAAAGTTCAACAAATACCATTAAAATCCCAACGAGCGGGAACATTTTGTTCAGTCGCCAGAACACCGGGTATGGCAGTGTATATGTGGATGATGGCAAAACCGTTACCTGGGTTTGTAACTTAAATCCAACTTTACAAAACGAAATTATATATTTACAACCCGGAAAATATAAGGTTGTTTTCCGTTACCAGTTTGTGAAAGAAACCCTGAAAACGATTGAACGGAATTTTGAAGTGAAATCCGGGGTGCAGCAAACAGTAAAATTATTTTAACAGAATTACAGCAGATGAAAAAATACACCTACACAGAAAAAAAGACACGCGTTCTGGTTTCGGAGCAGGCCTTTCAGAACTTGGAAAATCAAACCCGAATGTTGTGGCGCTATGCGCTGACTTAACGGGTTCTTTAAAGATGGATGCTTTCCAGAAAGCACATCCGGAGCGCTTCTTCCAGATTGGGATCGCGGAAGCTAACATGATGGGCATTGCCGCAGGTTTAACCATCGGAGGAAAAATTCCTTATACCGGCACCTTCGCCAACTTCAGCACAGGTCGTGTATATGATCAGATCCGCCAGAGCATTGCCTACTCGCATAAAAATGTAAAAATATGCGCTTCGCACGCCGGACTAACACTTGGCGAAGACGGTGCAACACATCAGATCCTGGAAGATATAGGACTAATGAAAATGTTACCCTCGATGGTGGTTATTAATCCTTGTGATTATAACCAGACAAAGGCCGCAACAATAGCAATATCAAAACATGATGGTCCGGTTTATCTAAGGTTTGGAAGGCCCGCCGTTCCTAACTTTACACCTGCCGATCAGAATTTTGAAATAGGAAAAGCTGTGATGCTGAATGAAGGAACCGATGTAACAATCATTGCAACAGGTCATTTGGTTTGGAAAGCCATTGAAGCCGGTGAGCAATTGGCTGCGAAAGGAATAAACGCTGAAATCATTAACATACATACCATAAAACCACTGGATGCGAAGGCGATTTTAAAATCGGTTGGCAAAACAAAATGTGTGGTTACTGCCGAAGAGCACCAGATGAATGGCGGACTTGGAGACAGCGTGGCACAATTGCTTTCGCGCGAAATGCCAACGCCACAGGAGTTTGTGGCGGTTAACGACAGCTTCGGTGAGAGCGGAACGCCGGACGAATTAATGGTAAAATATGGTTTGGATACTGTAAATATTATTGCAGCAGTTGAAAAAGTAATAGCGCGTAAAAAATGAAAAACACAATATTAGCAATCGGTTTCATTCTTTCATTGATTGGCTGCAATGTTCCAAAGCAGGAAGATAATATACCAACCAGTAAAGTAGAGCTTCTTACTTCTTTGGGAGAAACAGGAGAAGATTCTTCAAAAACAACAAACAGCGAAGAACCCAAAAAGGAAGATGCAAGCCGGACTTCTGCCCCTGCGCTGTTAACCGCGAGAGGAACCGAACCCGGATGGTATGCTGAATTTTTTAAAGATCATGCGATGCTGGTGCTTGATTATGGAAAAGACACGCTGCATTTAAAACATGATTTTTCGAAAATTACCGCCAACGGAAATTATTCTGAAAAAATTTCAGAGGCTACTGATAATAAAGGCAAAACCTCAGCGGCTGAAATTGAAATTACCTTGCGCTCTAAAACCTGCACAGAAGCAAGCGGGGACAAGAAGGATAAAGGAATTACTATAAAGTACAATTCGGTGGCTTATAACGGCTGCGCTGATGTTAACCATAACTAAAATTTCTTAAAAATCATTGGCACTCTTTCTACCGGTGTTACGTGAAACTTGCTCGTTACGATTGAGTTCATTAATTTTAAAGTATACGTAAACTCATTATAATATTATTCCTCCTTAAAACAGGACAATTTTCCGCACAGGAAAATAAAACCAACTCTACAGGTTATTTTGCATTTAAATTAAACGGAGCCTATTGGTATGACGATGACTCGAGGCTGTTAGCAAGAGGCGGAACACCCGAACGAACAAGCCTAAGCGAAATTGGAAAAGATTATGTAAACCTGCGTCAAACCAGTTTTGGCACGCCCGGAACCGGCATCGAACTCAATTATTTTCCAGGATCAGAACACAAGGGGTGGTCAATGATTGGTGCCTCATATTCCTTTAACGAAACCTTTTATAGTTACGGCTCCTCTAAAAGAACGACTAAGCCAGGCACTCAATATGAATACGTGCGCGAAGAAGGAACGGGTTCCTGCGCGTTAAAAAACCACCGTTTTAAATTTATTTTTGGCATTCATTTCAGTACCCAGTTTGGGTTTAAATTTTATATTCAGCCGTTGAATCCTGAACTCCGCATCATTGGCGGCAATTCAAAGATCAGCAAAAATGTGTATGAAGGGTTCAGTTTCAAAAGGCCGCAAGGATACTACGGAGCACCGTCTGATTCTACAAGCACCCTTATTAAAACCGAAAGCCGCGTATTCGATTTTAATGGAACAGGCCCGGTTGCCACGATTGCGTTTCCCACCACGATTGGCTTCGAACAAAATATACGGCTAAAAAAACAATTATTTGTAGTTGGTATAAACAGTAGTTTTTCAGCAATCGAAAAATACATTGTAGCACGGTTCTATATTGGGATACACATTGGAATGCCGCCGGAAAAGCCCAGTCCTGCCCCGGAAAAATAACCTTTCCTTAATTCATATAGTCCAATCCTTTTTTTAACTTAGATGTCTTATTACAGAGCATCTTTTAACTTAAAATAAAGACATATGAATTTTTTTAACAGAACAAAAATTGTCGCTACAATGGGGCCTGCAACCGCAGACATTGTTGTGCTCGAAGGAATGTTCAACGAAGGTCTTGATATTTGCAGGATCAATTTCAGTCACGGCGATTACGAAGCGGTAAAGCATACTGTAAAAAATATCCGCACGCTCAATAAAAAACTTAACCGCCACGTTGGTATCCTGGGCGATTTACAAGGTCCAAAATTAAGGATCGGACTGGTTAAAGACAACCTTGTTAACCTGATCCAGGGCCATGAAATTACCATCACTACAAAAGAATGTGAAGGCGATGACAACCGCATTTACATTACTTATCCGCAGTTTCCGCAGGATGTGAAGGTAGGCGAAATGGTATTGATTGATGATGGAAAACTTCACCTTCGTGTTATTTCAACCAACAGCAAAGATGAAGTAAGATGCGGCATTGTTGTAGGCGGAACGCTTTCCTCCAAAAAAGGAGTGAACCTCCCCAATACAAAAATTTCCTTACCCTGCTTAACTGTAAAAGATATCCGGGACCTGGAATTCGCGCTTGAATATGACTTCGACTGGATCGGATTATCTTTTGTGCGCAGCGTAACCGATATTGTTGAACTCAAAGAAATTATCCGTCACCGCAACAAACGCGCGAAAGTAATCGCAAAAATTGAAAAGCCTGAAGCCATAAAAGAAATTGATAATATCATTGATGTTTCTGATGGCATCATGGTAGCAAGGGGTGATCTTGGTGTAGAATTGCCGATGGAACAGGTTCCGTTATTGCAGAAAATGATCGTGCATAAATGCGTGGAGGTTGGCAAGCCCGTAATTATTGCCACGCAGATGATGGAAAGTATGATCACCAGTTATACGCCAACACGCGCAGAAGTTAACGACGTGGCAAACGCGGTAATGGACGGTGCCGACGCGGTGATGCTGAGCGCTGAAACATCGGTTGGTAAATACCCGATGAAAGTAATTGAAATGATGCGCAGGATCATCACACAGGTGGAAGAACTGGGTTCCATTTATTATAAGGAACATACACCCACCGTTAAAACCATTACGTATATCACCGACAGCATTTGTTACAATGCCTGTTCGCTGGCACACCATGCAAATGCTCAGGCCATCATTAGCATGACCAACAGTGGGTATACGGCGTTTAAACTTTCCAGTCACCGGCCAAAAGCGCATATTTTTATTTTTACAGATAACCAATCTTTGCTTACTACTTTAAGTCTTGTGTGGGGCATTCGCGGATTCTATTATAATAAATACGAGAGCACCGATGAAACCATTAATGACCTGAAAGCGTTTATTAAAAAAGAAGGCTTTGTAAAAGATGATGACCTTGTGATAAACATTGCGAGCATGCCAATGAAAGAAAGAGGCCGCACCAATATGATGAAGCTTAGTTATATTCAGTAATGTGGTTAAAGGCGTCTAACATAAACTGTGTTCACGGCTTCTCTAACCGCAAGGGTGGCGTATCCCCTGCACCTTTTGATTCACTTAATCTGGGAGGACACGAGGATGAGCCTTCCAATATTAAAACCAACAGAAAAATTGCTTTAAAAGAATTGGGCCTTGGTCATCTTGAACTCTGCAACCTTAAACAGGTTCATGGCAATACCGTACAACTGGCGAAGTGTGGACAACAGGAAGGCGATGCGCTTGTAACCAACAAAAAAGATCTTATACTCGCGGTAAGTATTGCCGATTGTTATCCTTTATTATTTCATGATCCGGTAAACAAGGTTATAGGCGCAGCACACGCCGGCTGGCGCGGAACAGTAAATAAAATTGCTGAAGCCACCCTTCATAAAATGTTTGATCTTGGCGCGAAGGCAGAAAACATAGAGATTGCAATTGGTCAGGGAATAGCGATGGAGAATTTTGAAGTTGGGGATGAAGTCGTCGAAGAGTTTAAAGAAAAAGGTTTTCCTGAAACCTGCTGGACAAACAGACATATTGACTTAATCAAGTGCAATGTACATGTGTTGAGGCAAAATAATATTCCTGAAAAAAATATTTGGAGCATGAACCGTTGCACCTTTGAACCAGACTTTTTTAGTTACCGTCGCGACAAAGGAATAACCGGCCGCATGTGGGCCGTAATAGCATTGAATTGAGAACCTACATTAAATATTTGTTTTTATTTATTGTTGCTTTTGCAAGCGCGCAGCAAACGCCAAATTATGTTCAGTACATTTTTAATAAATCGGGCATTAATCCTGCTGCATCCGGTGTTAATATAAATCAAAAATACAATTACACCTTTGGCGGGAACAGGCAATGGATCGATTTTAACAACGCGCCCAAACAAACATTCGCTAATTTTTCTTACACTATAAAGCCTCCGCGAAGTTACAGTTACTGGCAAAACATTGGCGGAATGGTAGAACGCGACCAGAGCGGAAATATTTCCAACAACGGAATTTACCTGAGCTACACGATTCATCTTTTATTGCGAAAAAACCTCGTCACTTCTTTTGGCATATTTGCCGGCATGCGGGAGTTTTATTTAAGCCCGGGTTTGATTGACCCCATGGATCCTATTGCAAAAAGCGGAACGTTCAGAACATTAGTGTATCCCGACCTCATACCGGGCATGCGTCTCTCCAGTAAGAAATTCTTTTTTGATATTTCTGCCCGGCAGGTTTCCATCAACAAACAGCAGGACTTTAAAGGCAACATGCTTGGCGGCCCCTCGCGCCTGAACCCAACATTTTTTGTCGCGTACGGCCGCGTGTTCCCTGTTAATGATTACATGATCATGCTGCCTTCAATAGCTGTTAACATGGCTCTTGTTGGTGTTCCGGCAATTAGTCCAACTTTGATGTTCTATTATTCGAACCGGTTTGGTTTTGGAGCCTCTATGCGCAACGCAAGTTTTATCAGCGGAATTTTCCAGGTAAGGATCTTTCAAAATCTTTCAATAGGCTTGTCCTACTCCTACTCCACCAACAAGGTTGGCTTCGCCGCGCGCAACAGTTATGAAATTATGGTAGGTGTGGTGCCAATGGGTTTAAGCGACAAAAATATCAGAGGACGTTCGGTAGCCAAATGTCCCGGATTGGATTTTTAATATGAAAAGAATCTTTACATATCTGCTTATTCTAACGTCTGTTCTCCTGCAGGCACAGTCGGTATTTACGCGGATAAGAAACAATCCTGAAGAAATTAAAAAAAACCAGTTTGTTCTTGATTCGTGCAGTACTAACAATTATTATAAAGACAGTGTTTTATTTTATTCGGGCTATTCAGCATTAAAACAAAACAACACGGCGCTGGCAAGGCAACACTGCAAAGAGCTTTTGAAAACCTTCCCGGCATTTGACGAGGCGCATTACCTGAGCGGACTCATTTATTTATCAGGAAAAAATTACGGAAAAAGTGTAACGGAATTCAGCACGCTGCTTCAAAAAAAACCTAAGCACATCAAAGCTTTGTATAACAGGGCCCTCGCGTTTGGTCTGATGGAAGAGTATGACAAGGCCATTGAAGATCTTACTTCCTGCATAGCGCTTAAACCTATTTATTCGCTCGCGTATTATTCAAGAGGCTACTGGCATGAACTGCTCGGCGATTATCCTTCAGCAATAAAAGATTACGAAACCACCATTAATCTTGATCCTAAAAATTATGATGCGTACATAGGACTTGCCTATATTTACCAGGGCTTAAAAAGCAACGCGAAATCGTGTGAGATCATTAACAACGCCATTAAAGCCGGATCGCAGATTGCAGAAGAAGTGAAAGATAATTTTTGCCGTTGACTTCCTTACTTCTTCCCCGTGCTTCCAAAACCGCCCGCGCCGCGGTTTGATTCTTCGAGAACGGTTACCTGCTCCCAGCCTATTTGTTCGTGCTTTGCCACCACCATTTGCGCGATGCGTTCGCCATCGTTAATTACAAATTCTACAGATGATAAATTAACCAGGAGAACTTTTACTTCTCCCCTGTAGTCCGCATCAATTGTACCCGGCGAGTTTAATACCGTAATACCGTTTTTAAATGCCAGTCCGCTTCTTGGCCTTATCTGCGCTTCAAAGCCTTTTGGTAATTCGATAAATAAGCCAGTAGGAACTAATTGCCGTTCGAGCGATTTTAAAACTATGGGCTGCTCCAGGTTGGCTTTCAAATCCAGCCCTGCGGCGGCTTCGGTAGCGTATTCGGGAAGTGAATGTTTAGAGTGGTTTATTACTTTGACTGTTAATGTTGGCTGCATTTGCGCGGATTTTTTTGATATTCGCAAATTCTAATTTATAAACGAGCCACGCAAACAGGATTACCAACAAATTATTCAGTATTATTTTAAGAGTCAGGTTAATTTCTGCATACGTGAATGACAGGAAATACAAGCCCAGCGCGAAAATTGTATAAACAAACATGGCACGCAGATTATATTTTATCGGATAGTACTTCTGACCAAGTAAATAAGAGATTATCATCATTCCCCCATAGGCCGCCAGTGTAGCCCAGGCACAGGCCATGTAGGAATACGTTGGAACAAATATGACGTTGATGATGATGGTAATAAGCGCTCCAACTATTGCTATCATTGCCCCGAATTTTGTTTGCCCGCTTAACTTATACCAGATAGATAAATTATAGACTACACCCAGACAAAGGTTGGCAAGCAACAGCAATGGCACTACCTTTAGACCAGACCAATAAAGCTCACCTACGAGATATTTGATCCAGTCTAAATTCATAAGCGTACCGAGAAAAAGAAAAAGACAAAAAATAACAAAGTATTTCATGATAACCGCGTAGGTACGCTGCGAGTCTTTTTCTTTTGATTTTCCAAACAAGAAAGGTTCCGCTGCAAACCGAAACGCCTGAATGAAGATGGTCATCAGGATGGCTATTTTATAACAGGCTCCGTAAATGCCCTGCGCTACCTGCGCTTCAGACTTATCCACCATTAACTCTTTTAAAATGATCCTGTCCAAGACTTCATTCACCATACCCGCCAGGCCAAGGATTACGAGAGGCCAGGTGTACCTGAGCATTTCCTTTAAAAGTTCGGTATCCAACTTCCAATGAATGGAAATGATTTTTTTACCGAGGAAGAGTAAAGTAGTTACGTTGGCCAGTAGCATGGCCAAAAAGCAATAACCAATTCCGATCTCAGGGTTGTACAGGTTTGAAAAAAAATTGTCCTCATGATTTTCGTAGGCTGACTTGCACACCACAATAAAGAATAGAGTGAGTACTACGTTGATGATAACGTTGCTTAATTTCAGAAGGGAGAATTGCATCGCTTTGTTCTCTGCACGCAATTTTGCAAAAGGAATAGACATGATCGCGTCGCTGGCTATGATCAGGATACTCCAGGTAATGAACTGTACCGGGTAAACAGCATTGGGAGTAGTTAGCCCGGAAGAAATGAGAGGCGCAAAAATAAATAACAATAAACTAAAAATAACTGAAGATGAGATCACAGAAATAAGAGCAGTTTCATAAACTCTTTTCTTATCGTCGAGTCTAATATTGAAATTGAAAAAGGTGGTTTCCATCCCGTAGGTGAAAACCACATTAAGAAAAGAAATATAGCAAAAAAGTAAGCTGTTGATACCGTATTCGGCGGGCAAAAATTCGCGTGTAAGGATCGGAGTTAACAGGTAATTCAGCAGCCTTGGCACAATTGTGCCGAGACCATAAATTACAGTTTGACCTGCCAGTTTTTTTATTCCGCTTCCCACAGTATGACCGAATTAATAAAGTTATATATTAAGCAGGGATGCTAGTCTTAATAAAACTTAAGATATTAACCGGGGAATGTAGATTTAGGCAATTCCGGAAAACCGTCAATGATTTTTTGTCACTTTTGACGCGCAATCCCGATAGCTATCGGGACAAAACGCTTGTGACCTTTTGAAAGGAGATTTTTCCTTTCGCGAGGCAGAGGCAGCGAAAGAAAAACCCCGCCCGAACGCCGTTCAGTCGGGCGCGGCGTCGTCAGTACAGGCCATCTTTCTAACTGCTCAAATGCAATAACCTGGGCCTGTCCTGCGCCTATCTCTACAAAAGATCACAAAAGCAATTCCCTGAAAAACTAAATGCCTAAAGTTAAAAAGGCTTTTTGAGCCTCCACTAACCTCAAACGGAGCGAATATATCTGCCGGGAATACGACAAAAATTTCACTTTTTCCTCCAGAAATTTATGCGGTTAGATTACGTCTCGGATAGTGCGGTGGCAAACGGCGATTTGGTGTGAACCCGAATTTTTCGTTAAAAGGGTTTTGGATTTTACAAGTATTGCGAAAAATTCAGGTTGGCAAATCGCCTTGATTTTCTTTTGTTACTTTTCTTTATCAAGAAAGAAAAGTAAGAATAACATTCCAGAATGACTTTTTAAGGGAGGCTTACTTACCCATCTCACGAATCTGATCTTCGAGAATTTTTATCCCTTCTACAAAGCTGTGAGGATTATAACCCAGTTCCTTTACCGCTTTATCAATAATGAACCCTGTAATAGGTGGTCGCTTTGCTGGCTGTTTGATATCAGCGCTTTTACTTGGGTTGATCAGAGATTTATCCAGTCCGTAATAATCGGCGACAACTTGTGCCAGTTCGAGGATACTGTAAAAATTTTTGCCCGAAATATTATAGATGCCTTTTGCTTTTTTGCGGGCGATTAAAATACAACCATCGGCGAGGTCCTCCGCTAATGTTGGGGTACGAAACTGATCGTCGACCACGTTAATTTTTTTGCCCTGTTCAAGATTTGATTTTACCCATAACACAATATTACTTCGGCTCATATTATCCACAATACCATACACCAACACCGTTCTGGCAATGGCCCAGTCCAGCAAAGACGACTGCACAATAACTTCCGCGGCCAACTTGCTTTCAGCATAATAACTTAAAGGATTTGGTTTTTCATCTTCGTCTAATGGTCCGCGTGTGCCATCAAAAATAAAATCGGTGCTTAAGTGAATGAAGTGGGGATTATACCCCGAATTTTTTTGTTTTAATTTCTCAAGGGTTTTAACCTGGTAATCCACCGAAGTAACATTCATGGCCCAGCAGGCTTCTTTTTCAGTTTCACAGGCATCCACATTGGTCATGGCCGCGGTGTTGATAACCACATCGGGAAGATGTTTGGTAAAAACTTCGGTTACGTTTTCGCTGTTAGTAATATCAAGAGTCTCGTAAAGATACCCGTCGGTTTTCACGAGTCTGTTTTCGCCGCGCGCAGTAGCAATGCAGGTAATGGTAGTACTGTTGCGTAATTTGTAAACCAGCTTCTGGCCAAGTAAACCGTTAGATCCTGTAATTAAAATTTTCATGTATAAATGCTTCGTTAAACGATTGAACGAAGTTAAAACTTATTTTTAAACGGCGCTTTTAGAATCGCCAATACAATAAGCGTTTTGAGAAATTTTATTTGGGATTAAGATAAAGACTAGCGCTTTTTTCAAGCTGTTTGAACCAGTCTTTCCCGTACTTTCTGATGAGAGGTTCCTTTAAGAATTTGTAAACCGGCACATCCAGCTTCGCGCCGCATTCGCACGCGGGTTTGCACACATCCCAGCTATGATAATTTACAGCGTCGTAATTTTTAAAAGGAGTAATGCGCACAGGATATAAATGACAGCTGATTGGTTTCTGCCAGCTGATCTTTCCTTCTTTATAGGCTTTCTCAATGGCACATTTTGCAATTTTAGTTTCATCAAAATATACAAACGCGCATTCGGCTCCCTGGCTCACAAGCGTGGTGGTATAATCCCCATCGCCATCTATTACGTAAGCTCCGTGTTTTTCTATGGCCTGTACTCCCTTCTTTACCATGTACGGCTTTACAGCGTCCAGTACAGAATCCAAAACCTCGAGTTCATTCTGATCGAGTGGCGCACCGCTGTCGCCGGCCACACAACATCCGCCTTTACAGGCATTCAGATCGCAGACAAACTTACGTTCAAGAAGGTCTTCACTGATTAATGTTTTATCTATCGCGATCATTTTATAATTCTTTATTTCCTTCCAGGGGACCTATGTTATTTATCTTTTGCAAAAGCCTTAGCTCGTTCAGATCTTTTTTTCTAATTACAAAGGTGTTGCTCCAGGTATCATGCCAGCCACGCGGACTAAGACAGGAAAAGTCTTCAAAAGGCACAGAGCGCGAAATGGAACGAATAAAAAATTGTTTGACTGTAGGCTTGTTTCCATATTCATCCACCACTATTCTTCCCAGTATTGCCTTGGCCGGAGAGCTTTGCATTGAGGCTTCAAAGATAAAATAAAATAATGGTTGAAGAATGAGCCAGCTTAACAAAGTATCATAAATTTTAAACTCCTGGCTGTCGGGGTTTATGTCTATGCCTGTAAATACAATCACTACGCCCAGTATAGTGCCTAAAATAAGCGTGAATAAATAATAGAAGATCCGGTCGAGAATAAAATGTCCGAAGCGTGCTGTCCCTTCTACCACAGGTACTTCACGCAATCGCTGAAAAGTTTTCTCTACGTAAACATCTTCACCGTTTACTTTTTCTTTCCGTTTTACGGTATGCGTTTCCTTAATTTCTGTAATTTTTTGCATCCCCGAAATTTGGGCTTAATTAACGGCCAGGTTTTGTGTCATGTAGGAGCCAACATATTTTTCAAGAATGGCCCTGTAACCTCTGTTGTTTTTGAAACCGTTGGCAGACGCGAAAAATTCGTTGAAGAGCGCCTTGTGCGGACTGCCTTTAGGCATGATAAAGCCAAGTTCTTCTTTAGATTGGTTCAGTACCTTTTGCATCTTTAAAAACTTTTGCGGATTATTTTTTAAAAAATACCAGAACTCCAGAGCATCCACGTATCCAAAATTTAAAACATTTTTCGAAATCTCTTCAAGAATTTTCGCCTGACTGGATTGCGCGCTAACCTTTAACTCGGGCACATACGTTTTTTTTAATTCGGCAATGTATTTGCTCAGGCTACTATTGGGAATAGTAAGTGCAGTCATGCTCCCGAGATTTTTCATAAGCTCCGGGCCGGTTTTTGTTTTAATATCCGGCGCATTTCCATTCGTGATGCAAAAAGCAACGTTTTTGAGATAAGGAGAAGTAAAATCTAATTCCTTTGCACGTTCGGCCGTAATAGTAATGGCGCCCAATCCCATCGTGTTTTTTGTTCCCTTTTTAGTAGCGGCGTAAAAGAAATCATAGTCGGTGAACTGATTATATTTAACTACAATGTCCATTTTTTTTGTAGTTTTTAACCAAAGGATGTATTCGTTGATAAGATCAATCTCGATTCCACTAGGCTTTCCGTCAGTAACCTGCGAGAAAGGCGCCTGAACATTATAATTGATATAAAGGGTATCAACAGCCTGCGAAAACATTATTCCGCCCTGGATAAAAAATAAAAATATAAACGAGAGTTTTCTCAACTTTAAAAAATGAAATTATCTAAAATACAGGGGATATCCGCCAGTTTCTTCAGCTTTTATAATCAATACATTGTTAATATGTTAAAAGTGGGATTTTGTGGTTTTATGATTATATATTTGGCTTCCTTTTTAATCCCTTTTTTCTTAGCATTTTTTATCCCGATTTATTTGAAATACTACCATATTTATGGTATTTTTGTATAATGATTAGAATTAATCTAATTAGCAATAAGGTTATAAAGAATTAAAAAACAGATAGTTATGATAACAGTTAGTGAAAATGCTAAAAAACACGCTATTGATTTGATGAAGGCCGATAATGCCCCGGAAGGTACTTTTATCAGGGTTGGAGTGGAAGGCGGAGGATGCAGCGGTTTATCCTATAAGCTTGAATTCGATAATGTATTAAAAGAAGGCGATCAGCAATTTGAAGATAAAGGCATTAAAGTAGTAGTTGACCGTAAAAGTTTTTTATACCTGGTAGGTACCGAACTTGAATATACGGGCGGACTTAATGGAAAAGGGTTTGTGTTTAACAATCCGAATGCCAATAGAACCTGCGGTTGCGGAGAATCTTTTTCGGTTTAATAAAGAAAATAATGGGTAACGAAATAATAGAACAACATATTCAGAGTGAATATAAATGGGGCTTTATCACTGATATTGATACGGAAACGTTTGCGCCCGGTTTAAATGAGAACGTGATTCACGCGCTCAGCAAAAAGAAAAATGAACCCGAGTGGATGCTTGAAAATCGTCTTAAGGCCTTTAAAACATGGCAGGGCATGAAGGAACCGGATAACTGGGCTCACCTTCATTATCCCAAATTAGATTTTCAAAATATTTCTTACTACTCAGCCCCGAAGAAAAAAACTGAACTCTCCAGCCTCGACGAAGTTGATCCTGAATTATTAAAAACATTTGAAAAATTAGGCATTTCATTGGAAGAACAGAAGCGTCTCACCGGCGTTAGTTCTAATATTGCGGTTGATGCAGTATTTGACAGCGTTTCGGTAAAGACCACATTCCGGGAAACCTTACTTGAAAAAGGAATTATTTTTTGCTCGTTCAGTGAAGCAGTACAGGAGCATCCCGACCTTATAAAGAAATACATGGGCATGGTAGTGCCGCCAACTGATAATTATTACGCCGCGCTTAATGCAGCCGTATTCAGTGATGGCTCATTTTGCTACATTCCGAAAGGGGTTCGTTGCCCTATGGAACTTTCCACTTATTTTCGCATCAACGCAAGCGGCACCGGTCAGTTCGAAAGAACATTGATCGTAGCTGATGAAGGTTCATACGTATCTTACCTTGAAGGATGCACCGCTCCGCAGCGCGATGAAAATCAATTGCACGCCGCGGTTGTTGAAATCATCACACATAAAGACGCGGAAGTAAAATACAGCACGGTTCAAAACTGGTATCCCGGCGATAAAAATGGCAAAGGCGGTATTTACAATTTTGTTACCAAACGCGGCTTATGCGCGGGAGACAATTCAAAGATTTCGTGGACACAGGTAGAAACCGGTTCAGCTATTACATGGAAATATCCCTCAGTAATTTTAAAAGGCAATAACAGCATCGGTGAATTTTATTCGGTTGCCGTTACCAATAACATGCAGGAAGCTGATACGGGTACAAAAATGATTCACATCGGCAAGAACACACGATCCACGATTATTTCAAAAGGTATTTCTGCAGGATTCAGCAATAATAGCTACAGGGGACTTGTACAAATACGCAAAGGCGCTACCAACGCGCGTAATTTTTCTCAGTGCGATAGTTTGCTGATGGGTGATAAATGCGGCGCGCACACTTTCCCTTATATTGAAATTAAGGATAAAACTGCGGTTGTTGAGCATGAGGCAACCACAAGCAAAATTGGTGAAGACCAACTTTTTTACTGTAAACAACGCGGCCTTGATACCGAAAAAGCTGTGGGGTTAATTGTGAACGGCTATTGCAAAGAAGTATTAAATAAATTACCAATGGAATTTGCCGTTGAAGCTCAAAAACTTCTCGCAGTAAGCCTGGAAGGAAGCGTTGGTTAAACAATGAGGGTAAACCTTAAATATAAATTTTCAAACGCTGCTATCGTTTTTACTGTTCTGCTTGCTGTAATAAGCAGTTATTATCTGAACTGGAGCAAACACAGTACGGTTAATTTCGCGGACGGCGATTCAAAAGATTATTACTCTTACCTGCTTTCGGTTTTTATTCATCACGACTTAGGGCACCAGCAAGGCAGTGATTGGTTTTTAATGCAAACCGGATCAGGCACCATTAATGTACACCCGGTTGGCGTGTCGCTTTTGATTCTCCCTTTTTTTGGCATAGGATCTATGATGGCTCTATTACTCCATTTCCCCCTTGATGGCCTTAGCCTGCCTTTTCAGGTTTCAATGGCGCTCGCTGCTTTATTTTATGCATGCATAGGTTTAATCTTTATCAAAAAAACGCTTATTCTTTATGGCACAAGCGATAAGATAACCGCGCTGGTTCTTCTCCTCACTTTTTTTGGGACCAATCTTCTTAATTACACGCTGAACGAAGCATTGATGTCGCACGTTTATTCATTCAGCCTTATTTCAATTTTCTTATATCACTCCGGCAAATATATTACACTGCATACTAACCGGAACCTCTATTTCAGCGCGACCGTTCTTGGACTTATTATTCTCGTGAGGCCCAACAATATTCTGGTTTTACTTTCGGTGTTTATATGGTTTAGTAACCGGCAGCAGTGCAAGGAATTTTTCAGGAATCTGTTTCGGTCAAGGGTATTTTATTCAGCGCTATTAATTACTTTTTTACTGGTGCTCATTCAAAGTCTTGTATGGTACATCCAGAGCGGAAGCCTTTTGCATCACACGTACAAAGCAGATGGATTTTACTGGCTTCATCCACAAATATTAAAAATGCTTTTTGGTTTCGATGGCGGGTTTTTTGTGTATGTTCCTTTATGTTTTGTGTTTTTATTTGGCTTAACAATCATCTATAAAGAAAGTAAATTCCGTTTTATCGCGTTTACAGCTTTCCTGGCATTATTGATTTATTTTTTTGCAAGCTATTGGGCTTACACTTATTTTGATGGACTGGGCATTCGTGTGCTTGTTGATTTTTACGCGTTCTTTTCTTTTTTAGGCGCTAAATTATTCACGCAACTTTCTTTCCATAAAGGTATTTTTGCGGCCGTGAGTGCTATTTGTGTGTTTTTCACTTACATCAGTCTTGTATATTGTTACCAGCAAAAAAACAATATTTTACTTCGTTCGGGCATGACCTTTAACCAATGGAAATATATTTTTCTTAAAACGAATAAAGAATACAACGGATGTCTTGGTGGCTCGAACGATCTAACGCCTTACGCAAAGGCTCATCCGGCTCCCTCCTTATCAAAAGAAAGTCCTTTAGAACGACCTTATAATTTTGAAGGGAATGACTTCTCGGTTGGCGTTGGCTTCGACAGTATCGGATTTAGTTCAAACCGTTTACATTTTAAAATTGATGTGGATTACCGGGAAGCCACAGTTAGTACAAGTAAGGATGCTTTGATATGTGTGGTGGTGGAAGACAAAGACACGACTGTTCAAAAAAAATACGCTGCTTTCCGGATGAACGAAACACCTGCTACTGAATGCTGCGAGAACCACGAATATCATTATACATTAAATATGCTCGGACGTTTTAAAAACAGCAGCAAAATTATTGTTTATATATGGAATGTTGCAAAGAAGGCCTTTTTCGTAAATAAATTTTCGGTAAGGGTTTACAATTATAATTATCAAATAAATTAAACACACGTACAATGATCACAATTAAAAATCTTCATGCTTCAGTTGACGGAAAAGAAATTCTGCGCGGCATTAACCTTGAAGTAAAAGCAGGCGAAATACACGCTATTATGGGCCCTAACGGTTCCGGCAAATCTACACTATCAAGTGTGCTGGCCGGAAAGGAAGACTACGAAGTAACCGAAGGAGAAGTTATTTTTAACGGAAAAAACTTGCTTGAGATGGCTCCTGATGTTCGCGCCAAAGAAGGACTTTTCCTTGCTTTCCAGTATCCTGTCGAAATTCCCGGGGTAAGTAATATTAATTTTCTTAAAACCGCTTTAAACGAAAAGCGCGCATACGAAGGCAAAGAACCAATTGAAGCAAAAAACTTCCTTGCTCTTGTTAAGGAAAAACAAAAACTGGTGGAACTGGACGGCAAGCTTGCTAACCGCAGCGTGAACGAAGGATTTAGCGGTGGTGAGAAAAAGAGAAACGAAATTTTTCAAATGGCGGTGCTTGATCCGAAACTTGCTATCCTGGATGAAACAGATTCTGGTCTTGACATTGATGCCTTACGTATTGTAGCCAATGGCGTTAACTCCTTAAAAACAAAAGAAAATTCCTACATCGTTATAACACACTACCAGCGCTTACTTGATCACATTATTCCCGACTTTGTACATATTCTTTATAATGGCAGAATCGTAAAAAGCGGCACTAAAGAATTAGCGCTTGAACTGGAAGCGAAAGGCTACGATGAAATAAAAAAAGAATTTGAAAAAGAATCAGTTTAAATAAAACTGGTGAAACCATATTATAAATGATAGCAGAAAAAACAAATACAGCGCAGCAGATCATCGACGCGATAAGCTCCACCGCAGGGAAAGTTAATTTTATTAACGATCAGGCCCTCACCGACGCGTTGTTGTATTTAGAAAACAAAGGAATTCCTACTAACAAGCACGAAGATTACAAATACTGTAATGTGGATGCAATATTAAAAAAGGAATTCAAAAATTTCAGTCAAAAGTTTAAGGATGTAAACCTTGATGAAGATCTTAGACTGGCGGATACAGTTACCCTTGTAGTAGTGAATGGAAATTATTCTGAAGTGCTCAGCGATAAAGTGATCTTGAAAGGACTGCACATCAATTCCTTTAATCAGCTTAATGAAAACGGAAAAGATATTATCACTTCTCAGGCTGATGTAAAGAAAGATGCTTTTATTGCATTGAACACCGCTTTCAGTGGTCAGGGCTTTCATTTGCAAGTAGAAAAAAACACGCAGTTACAAATTCCTATTCATATTATTTATGTTTCGTCCTGCGAAGGAGAGGCCTTAATAAATCCAAGGAATATTATTGAGATTGGGCAGAACGCGGAAGCAACTCTTATCGAACATTATGTAACGGCGCAAAACGGGAAAGTATTTTCGAATTTTTTGAGTGAAAAATTAATCCATGAAAATGCCAGATTGATTTCCTACACCATCCAGGACGAAGGAGACAAGGGGTTTTCAGTTAACACCAACCAGGTGAAGCTTGAGAAAGCAGCACACTATGATAACACCACTATTATTCTTAGCGGACAACTGACAAGAAACAATCACAACGTAGTTATCTCCGGCGAAAATTCCGAAGCGCATCTTAATGGCTTATTTGTAACTGATAATACACAGCTCGTGGATAACCATACCCTGATGGATCATCAGGTGCCACATTGCCAAAGCAACGAGTTATATAAAGGCATTATTAAAGGCAAAAGCACCGGCGTGTTTAACGGAAAAATTTTTGTAAGAAAAGATGCTCAAAAAACAAATGCTTACCAAAGCAGTAAAAATATTTTGCTGAGTGATGATGCTTCTATTAATACAAAACCTGAACTTGAAATTTATGCCGATGACGTAAAATGCTCGCATGGCACGTCTACCGGTAAAATTGATGAATCGGCCATGTTTTACCTGAACGCCCGTGGTATTAGTCCGGATGCAGCCAAAATCATGCTGCTGAATGCTTTTGCTGGAGAGGTAATTGACAAAATTATTCCGGAGAGTCTTAAAGAACTTGTGCAAAAAAAATTAGGTTTTAAATAACATGCAATTGCCTGAGACCAAACATATACAACTGGATGTTGAGGAGGTACGGAAGGATTTTCCAATTCTTTCGCGGCGCATTCATAATAATCCACTCGTGTATTTTGACAATGGTGCTACCACACAAAAACCCATTCAGGTTATCAATGCTATTTCTGATTATTATTCGAACACAAATGCCAACATACACCGAGGCGTACACACGCTGAGCCGTGAAGCTACAGAAGCGTTTGAACAGGCCCGGAAAACCATCGCGGCTCATTTTAATATAAAAAATGATCAGCAGCTCATCTTTACGGCAGGAACAACTGATTCGCTGAACATTATTTCCAATGGACTGGCAAATGGTATTTTAAATAATGGTGATGAAATCATTCTGTCGAGCTACGAACATCATTCCAATATTTTAACCTGGCAGCTGTGGGCTCAACGGAATAACGGAAAATTAAAGATCATTCCTCTTAACGAGGATCATTCGCTGGATTATAGTGCACTTGAAAAATTAATAAGCCCACGCACTAAACTCATTGCGATCACCCATGTATCTAACACGCTGGGCCTGGTTACCGATCTTCAAAGAATTACGACGCTGGCTAAAAAACATAATTTAATTATTGTAGTTGATGGCGCACAGTCTGCACCCCACATGGAAGTAGATCTTTCCGAATTGGATGTGGATTTTTATGTAGCAAGCGCTCACAAGATTTACGGCCCTACCGGGACCGGGATTTTGTATATGTCGCCAAAGTGGCTGAATGAACTTCCAACCACCAAGCCGGGAGGCGGCACCATAAAAACCGTTAGTTTCGAAAAAACAGAATATGCTGAAGGCGCGCTAAGGTTCGAGGCCGGGACTCCCAATATAGAAGGAGTGATTGGCTTTGCAGCGGCCATCAATTATCTGAACAAATACGGAATGAAAGCAATTCACGCTTATGAACTGGAGTTAACCAATTACGCGCAACTTAAATTGCTTGAATTGCCTGAAGTGATCGTTTATGGTCAAAGCACAAATAAAGCGGCAGTTATTTCTTTCAATGTAAAGGATACGCATCCTTTTGATGTGGGCACTCTGCTCGATAATTATGGAATAGCCGTAAGAACAGGCCATCATTGTACGCAACCTCTGATGAACCTGCTTTGTGTGCCGGGAACGGTGAGAGTTTCATTTGCCATTTACAATACAAAACAGGAAATAGATTTTTTTATTGAAAAGCTAAAAAAAGTAATTACCATGTTAAAGTAAAATGAGTACGATTAAAGAAATAGAAAACGAGATCATTGAAGAATTCGAAATCTTTGGTGAAGACTGGGAAGCGAAGTACGAGTACCTGATAGACCTTGGCCGTTCATTACCCTTGATAAAAGAAGAAAATAAAACGGATGACAAAATAATTCAGGGGTGCCAGAGCAGGGTTTGGCTCGATTCAGAAAAGAAAGATGGCAAACTGTTCTTTTTTGCAGATAGCGATGCCATTATCACAAAAGGAATGGTAGCTCTTATGATCAGGGTGTTTAGCGGGCAGCCTCCTAAAGACATAATTGAGGCTAAACTTGAATTCATAAATGCAATAGGCTTAAAAGAACACCTCTCTCCTACCCGCGCCAACGGACTTGTTAGCATGATTAACCGGATGAAACTGGAGGCTGTAAGGATGAGCTAAAAACGAAACTATATTAAAAATAAAATTAACCCAAATACTTAAGCGAATGGTTTAAACCTTAAAACTCCTTAAACTTTTAACTCTTTTCCAATGGCAGCAATAATAATAACTAAAAATACAGAACTGATGCAACGTGTGATTGATGAGATAAAAACCGTTTTTGATCCTGAAATCCCGGTCGACATATGGGAATTGGGACTCGTTTACGAACTCAACCTCAATGAAACAAATGACCTTGCCATTGTTATGACACTTACTTCTCCTAACTGTCCGGTTGCAGAATCCTTACCGGCAGATGTAAAAAACAAACTACAACTTGTTCCCGGCATAAATTCTGTTGATCTCAAATTAACATTCGAACCATCCTGGGAAAAAGACATGATGAGCGAAGTAGCCCAATTGGAATTAGGGTTTATGTAAGATAATAATCTCTTAAAAAAAATCAGGTGCATGGAAAACGAAATCACAAATAAGGTAGCAAACAGTGGAATAGTAACTGTAAATCTTGAAGATTTTATAACAGATGGAGACCGCGTTCTGTTTGACATTAAACCCTTGCTCTTTCAGGAATTAATTTTAAAAGAAAAAGACTTTCGTGAATTTATAAAAACAAATAACTGGAGTATTTATAAAGATAAATTGGTGGCACTTACCTGCTCGGCCGACGCTGTTGTCCCTACCTGGGCTTACATGTTGCTCACCCTCGCACTTGAGCCTTATGCTAAAAAAATTATTTTCGGTACTCTGAACGACCTTGAAAATCTTTTGTTTGCCGAAAAACTGGCTACCTTAAACGTTACTGAATTTAAAGACGCAAGAGTAGTAATTAAAGGTTGTGGTGAAAAACCTCTGCCAACCAATGCCTATATTCAGTTAACAACCCTGCTCAAACCTGTGGTAAAAAGTATAATGTACGGGGAACCCTGCAGCACTGTGCCATTGTATAAGGCACCCAAATAATTTATTTTTAAACCAAAAAGTTCATAAATCATCCTGTTGGCATGTATCGTAAAAATGAATTTCCCGTTATTTGTATACCATGAAGCTGTTTATTAAACTATTTCTTTTGTTGTCTGTTATCGCGTTAAGTCCGGCAGACAGCTATGCGCAACAAAACGAAATGTTCACGCAAAAAAAGGAACGCAAACGTATCTGGCGCCGGTGGCGTAAAAACAGGGAAGCTTATAATCCTTATGTAGATGCGAAAGGTAAAAACAAACCCAGCGCAAGAATGGCAAGGGGTAACAAGAAAGAATTAAAACGTCAGAAGCGCGTGGCCCGCCGGGAATTGAGAAAAAACAAGAAAAAGTTCGGATCCTCCGGTTAATTTTTCTTTTTCTTACTGCTGTACTTTCCCTTTTTCACGTTGTCAATAAACTGAGCCCAGGCAAAGGGATTCAGGAGTGAGATGCTGGGTTGTTGGCCAAGAGTGTAGGCTTTGGTATAATAGGCGAGCATTACATATTTATAATTTTCAGACGCGCTTGCTGCCTGATTTCGCTCAAGATAAGTAAGGGCGTCCCTTTGTAAATTTTTCTCGGCCCGGTCAATGTCGGTATCATTAAGATTAAGTGCTAAAAAGGCTCTTTTAAACTCCTCCTTTGAAGGCCATGGGAATACTTCAACGGGTGCCAGGTCGATGGTATCTTTGGTTAACACCTGTACCGCGTAATAATATTTTTGTTTTAAAGTATCTGCAATTTTATAAGTACGGTTTTTATATACCAAAGCGTGAAATTCAAGCTCATCGCCCGGGTTCACCACAATGCTGAAAAAACCTGAAAAATCAGAATTGGTGCCTCTTTTCGTTCCCTTAACAATTATGTATACTAATGGAATTGGCGTGAGGCTATCCTGATCAAGTACAACTCCTGAAAACTGGATGAGCGGCTTTACAGGGTCCGCTTTGGTTTGAGCTTTTATTACAAGGGCTGTAGAAAAAAGTAAAAATATGGTCAGAAAACGCTTCACTTTATAAATGTACCAATTACTTTAAGAATATAAAGCTGCGTTAACAAAAATTAGATTCCAGTAGATTTTACCAGGAAATTAAGCTAATTTTGTATGAATGACGCGGTTTATCACATACATATCAGTGTTCCTGCTTCTCTCAACACTTTCCGTTTCCCAAACACGTGTAATAAAGCCAGTAAAAAAAAAATATCCTAAAACCACAAATTTTGGAATAGGCGTTGGTGTTACAAGAAGTGTAATTTACCTGAACAGGAACGTAAAAGAAAATAACGATGCCAGAGGCTATTCTTTTTCGCTGATTTACGGGGGGTCAAATATTGTCAGGGCCAGTATAGAATACACTCATTACCGCGCGGTAAGCATAGAGCCTACATGGTACGACATTAAAGCCAGCACCATTGAAGCCAATATTCACGTTATTGCACGGTTCAAAAAAACAAACGCTTTTTTCTATCCGCTGGCAGGAATAAGCTACAACATGTTCTCCGGTTTCTTTACCGGGCGCGACGATTTTCTTAACCTTTCAGAAAAATATCCTGTTAACCAGGTTGTAACAACAAATTGGGCGGGGCTTAACATTGGTACTGGCTACGAGCATTATATAAAACCCTTTAGCGTTTTTATTGATTATAAAATGCGCATCGGCATTACAACTGAAAAACAGCTGAATATTATGGATGTTTGTTTCACCTTTGGTATCCGTTATAATTTTAAAGTGCCGTCCATATACAAAATTTTCAGCGGCACCCGCAGCAGGTATTTTTTAGATTCTGAACCTGTAGAAAAATAATTATATGGATGTATTTTACAGTTATCTTTTAAAACTTCAGCATTTCTTTAATAATTATCTGCCGGTTAAAAATCCCGTGCTGATTCTTGCGCTTACCCTTCTTATTATTTTATTTTCACCCCTTCTCTTCAGAAGATTCCGTATTCCCGGGATTATAGGACTTATCATTGCCGGCATTATTATCGGCCCTCATTCAATTCACATTATTGAATCCACCAACAGTTTCGAACTTTTATCCAAAACCGGTTTATTGTATATCATGTTTCTTGCGGGGCTGGAAATTGACATGCATGAATTCAGACACAACAGGAATAAAAGCATCGTGTTTGGCGCCCTAACATTTCTCATTCCAATTACCATCGGCTACTTTACCTGTATTTACATTTTTCATTTTTCACTCTGGTCATCTGTATTACTGGCAAGTATGTTCAGCACCCATACTCTTTTAAGTTACCCGATTGTAAGTAACATGGGCATTGTTAAAAACAGGGCCGTGCAGATAACTTTTGGCGGAACCATCATTACAGATTCCGCCGTACTTATATTGCTGGGTATTATTACCAATATTGTAACCGGTGAAATCAACGGCGCTTTTTGGATGCGCATTGTTATATCACTGTCTCTTCTGCTGTTCGCAACGTTATACCTCCTGCCAAAAATAAGCCGCTGGTTTTTCAGAAACATTGAATCGCAGGCCAGCTCGCAATACATTTATGTGCTTGCCGTTGTTTTTATTTCAGGCTTTATGAGTGAACTGGCAGGCGTAGAACCCATTATCGGGGCCTTTCTTGCCGGGCTCGGGCTTAACAAAGTAATTCCAAACAACAGTATCCTGATGAACCGCATTGTTTTTATCGGTAACACTCTCTTTATTCCTTTCTTTTTAATCAGCGCCGGAATGCTGGTAGATCTCCGCTTGTTTTTTAAAGGGGCCAACGCTCTTGCCTTTGCAGGAATATTAAGCGTGGTAGGATTGGTTACAAAATATCTTGCTGCGTACGTTACTTCCCTCATCTATCGCTATACGAAGTCTGAACGGAACATAATTTTCGGATTAAGCGTTTCCCATGCCGCCGCCACACTCGCCGTAATTAAAGTGGGATTTGATATTGGCCTGTTTGATCAGAATGTTATCAATGGAACAATTATTCTTATTCTTATTTCCTGCCTTGTGAGTTCATTTGTTACTGAACGCGCTGCGAGGAAAATTGCCGTTCAGGAAAAAGAAGTGAACCGGAAAACGACCGATAAAATTGAACGCATATTAATCCCGGTAAGTAACCCGGAAAACATCCAGCGCCTAATTGATTTCGCGTTGCTCATTAAGGATGAGAAATCAAACGAACCTATTTATCCTTTGTCTATTGTGGAGGATGACGCCGACGCCGATGAAAAAATCAATATCGTAAGGAAAGTAATTGAAGGTGCTGCTGAGCAGATTTCAAGCGGGGATAAACGGGTGGAGATCTTGAAAAAAGTGGATCTCAGCATTGTTGATGGCATTGCCAGGACAGCGAAAGCGTATAACATCACCGATATCCTTATAAGTTATAAAGCGCATCATGGCACATCAAACATTATTTTTGGAACCATTGCCGATAATCTTCTTAATAAAACCAAACAGTCTGTTATCATCACAAAGATCCTGCAGCCGGTAAATTCCTATCACCGCGTTATAGTTGTACTGTCGCCTAACGCCGAACTTGAAAATGGTTTTTACAGGGTGTGTACAAAAATAAGCGTGCTACTGCAGCAAATAGGCCAGGACGCCACTATTTACGGGCTATCTGACACCCTGAACGACCTGGCCATAGTGCTGAACGATAAGAAAAAATCTTTTTATAAATACGAAGAAGTGAATTCATTCGAACACTTCGAAGTGCTGAATAATCCGAAGGAAGATGACTTCTTTTTATTCCTGAGTGCCAGAAAGCAAACCGTTAGTTATGATTTTCATGTGGATGACATGGCTAAAAACCTCAACAAGAGCAGCGAATTTACAAGCTTTGCCGTATTTTACCCCGAAATAAGTAAAACCCTGCAGGATGGCCGCATCAGCGACATGACAACAACGGCCATTGAAGCAAGAATTGAAAAATTGAAACACGTTACTGAAAAAATTACAGGCATCTTTAAAAAAGATGATTCCCATGAATAACCGTTCAGCAACATATATCTGATTTGTACGCGGGCTTTGAATTTTGATTATACATATATTCTTCTGGGCAGGTTAATCGTTTTCGAACCAATGACCATCTTAACCAACATGCTCATTACGGTTTTCTGCCTCTTCGCTTTTTTTAAGATCCGCAGGTTCCGCACAAATCTCTCGTCTAAATGGGCTATGTTCTTTTTACTTATCGGCCTTAGCAGCAGCATCGGCTCGGCAGCACACGGTGTTCATTTTCAGCTGGGTGATGTGTTCCTGAAGACCACTGTTTTTTTAATGAACGCGGTTTCCCTCCTAGCCATCTATTTTTGTTTCAAAGCCGCCAATACTTATCTATCACTGGGAAAACTTTCCAGCAAATATGCGACCTGGGGAGTCATCCTCTGGATAATTATACTCCTTGTTTTTACCTTTATCTACAATAATTTTCTACTTATAAAAGTACACGCGGCAATAGTCCTCACGTATTCACTCATTATTCATTTCGTCACCTATAAAAAAACCGGCAGTCCGCAGATTGCCTGGGGCATTATTATTTCTTTTCTTTCTATTGTGGTTCATTCCATGCGACTTTCAATATCCGAATACTTTAATTACAAAGATCTCGCGCATATCATCATGCTTATTTCACTTATTCTTATGTATTGCGGTGTAAAAGCAAAACTTACCGAAATAAAATCCTCTTAGTACAGCTGTTGAAACTTGCCGCCAACGAGTTTAAATTTCATCCCGGAGAATGTAATGGTTTTGCCATTGCCGATTTTAGCGAGTTCGGTTAAATCCTGTTCCATGGTATGCACCGAACCCCCAGTGGCATAGGCAATGTCGAGATAGTTTGTATTCAGGGCTTTATTAACGCCGCAAACAATTATCCGTATGGGCACTTTTAGTTCCACTAATTTTCCAAGGAGTTTTATATCGCAGGGATCTTCCCAGTTATCAGCTATCATAATGATATTTTTCTTGCTCTCTGGGAATTTTTTCACCGCATAAAACACGGCCTCAAGGTTGTTCTCAATATGGTTTCCTTTTTCCATCGCGGTGAGGCAGGTTTTTAAAACTTTATTGAATTTAAACGATTCTACGCTCCAGATGCCGCTCGTATCCAGTTTCGTGGTTTGATCGGTGCTGTTTTCTTCATCATCATTAAAGAACACTATTTGTTTGGTTGTTTTTAAAGCCGAATTTAATTTGAGCCAGAGCATCAGTTGCGCGGTGTAAGGCGCCATGCTTCCGGTTACGTCCATCACAGTCATCATGTCCTTCCAGTTCGGGTTGCGTTGAAATGTTTTAAACAAGGTGGAGTCTTCGATGTATTTTTTTCCATCCAGTATTTCATGAATAGCATTTTCTTCATCACTGTATTTTGGCAATGGCCTGTAATACACCACAAATCCATGAAAATATTTTGACAGATCTCCGGTGCGTTTTGGTCCTGTTTGTTTCACGATCCTCCAGTGAATAAAATTTTTATTGAACGCCTTTGGCACATGCATATAAAGTTCAACAATGCGTTTGCGGTTAAGTTCAGAAAAATCTTCATCTGCAGGATAATCGGTATACACAAGATCAATGGCAGTTATGGTTTCAAAATTCAGGAGGCGCGCCGCGGTGGTGTTCCTGATCCGGTAATCTCCCGGGTCGATGGACAGAGAATACGAGGAAAACCCGATCTCCTGAAATTCATATTTTTCAACTTTAACCGTGTCGCCTACGCGAATGTTGAATGAAACACTGGCCTGCCCGTAGATTACTAAGGAGAATAGCCAACCGCTGAAAAAAAATAAATAAATTTTCTGCATATATTTTAATAATGAATTTAATCCTTTTTGCTCATTAATAATAATGTGCTTTTAAACAAAAGGTTACGCGGTCTGAGAATATAACTATTTTTCGTATTTTTATTGGATGCGAATTACCTTTAAAATTATTACCTTTTTAATCCTTGCCGGATGCTCAGGCTCCGATGTTAAGAAGCATTTAGTTGGTCCGCATTGGTTTGTTCGGGCCGAGAATTGGGAAACGGAGCGCAGGGCGGTTTTTACAACCGATAGCACACATAAGCACGAATGGGAAGCTATTTTTTATCCTTCAGGAAGAATGATGTATGCTTCCTCCTTCCCGGTTAATTTTCACGATGCGAAAGGTATTCTGCATTTAAAAGGAGAACGTTTTACCGACTCTCTATACACTTACCAGTTTAATAACAATGTGGTTAAAGTAACAAAAGGAGAAGAAATCTACTTTTTAAAGTTTGAGTCAAAAGAAGGCGGGACCTTTGATATAACGCCAGCCATTCAGGCTGATTTCGAATAAATTGTATTCTTAAAATTTATAGTCCTTGTAATCCCGGGTAAATTCGCCTTCTTCAAATTTTGGATTTACCTGCAGGAAATGATAGTTATATTCTTCGAAAATTCCTTTGTCGTCCACTACTTTTACACTTATTGGTAAAAAGTACAGCTGATCTACATAGATAGTTACTGTTTTGCAATACCAGGTAGGAACTTTAATAACCTGCCCCGGTTTTAAAATATCAAAATAATCTTTGAATTTTGGATTTTTTTCAAGGATCATGTATTCGCTAACAAACAATTTTCGCGCAATGCTGGTGATACTTTCATTTTCCTTAACAGTGTAATCAACATAACCAAAATCTTTATTATTGATGCTGATCTTGTAACAGGGCCTGTTATTAATCCTTTCTTCTCCTTCCAGCGTAAAGTAATCGTCGAACTTATCGCTGATTTTATTCATGCTGTATTCGATAATGTTTCCGAAATAATCATATCCCATTTCATTCAGAGTATGATGCTGATCCTGCCGCATCAGGTCGCCCATAGGATCAAGGTTTAAATTAATGTAAGGGAAAGAATTAGGTTTTACCAGGGCCCTGCCCTTGTTTTTACCCTGAATCCACAAAACCTCAATGCCTTTAATGTATAAATAAATCAGGCGGGGATTGCGATTAAACTTTACAGCGCTTTCATAAAAATTAAACCCCTTTTTTCCCCTTTCAGTGATTTTCAGGTGGTATTTTAATCCCTTCACCTCTCTGATCGATTTTATCGACTTAGTCATTATTTCCTTGCAGGTAAGCGGAGTTTTTTGCTGGGCTAACCCAGATGTGACGGCACTTAAAAACAGGAAGGCAAATACAAGATTTTTTAACATAGTTATCAGTGAGTCAAAATTACTATAATGGTTCCGGAAGTGAAATTAAAACTATTTTATTTAAACTTATTCTTTGTATCATCAGGATTTGTGAATGAATTCAAGCGCCAGGCGTTCCGCTTTTTCGCAAGCTTCTTCCAGCTTTTCATTAAGTATGAAAACATCAAACAGTTCGGCTGTCTTCAGCTCTTTCTCGGCCTTACCAATTCTCCGTGCAATGGATTCAGGATTATCAGTTTGCCGGCTATGCAGCCGCTCCTCCAGAATTTTTATGCTCGGAGGCATCACAAACACAGCCAGGGCATTTTCTTTAAACTGACTTTTGAGGTTTAGTCCGCCCTCCACATCAATATCAAAAATTA
>JACDDR010000149.1 GCA_013816895.1 Bacteroidota bacterium | reverse complement strand
GGATCAGATAGCTCTAAGCGTCCGCTCTGCAGCCGCTAAGAGCTATCTGACTTGGCCTAAAGCCCGGGAGAGTATGTCGATGCCAATTTTAAGAATCCTCACTATTAATTTAGTGAGGATTTTTTTTGATACTAATCAAAGAATATCTTCCGATGTAGATTCACTTCATTAATAGCTTCCTATTTTATTTGTTATTGTTTGTTACATGGAAATTAATTAGCTGGACATTACAGAAATATCCAAACCTGTTGGTTCTAACGGTCAGCGTTGTGTTCCGAGACTTCTCAGTTATAGATTACAAAACCCCTTTCGTGACACAATAAGATCAATAGTTGGGAAAATAATCCCTCATCTGCCTTAAATGGAAAAAGGCGTTGAAGTTTCGTTCAACGCCTTTCTATGAAGTTTTTATTTCTAATTTGCTTTTATAAGTTCAACCTCAAATATAAGATCGCTTTTTGGAGGAATAGCTCCCGGAT
Source organism: Bacteroidota bacterium (assembly GCA_013816895.1). Taxonomy (GTDB): domain Bacteria; phylum Bacteroidota; class Bacteroidia; order B-17B0; family Aurantibacillaceae; genus Aurantibacillus. Next base: position 7,224 of record JACDDR010000149.1, on the reverse strand, counting down.
ACCCTTGTTCGCCATAAGCCAAAGTATAAGGAATGTAAAACACATACTTAGCGCCTTCTTTCATTAACTGTAAGCCTTCCGTCCATCCTTTAATAACCTGATTCAAACCAAAGGAAGCCGGTTGTCCGCGTTCCACGCTGCTGTCGAATACTTTGCCGTCTAAAAATTTGCCGCTATAATGCACGGTTACATTGCTTGTAGCATTCGGCATAGCGCCTGTACCTTCTTTTTCAACAATATATTTTAAACCAGAAGCAGTGGTCTTAGCATTGACAAATTGCCTTAACGCTACTTCGCTTGCAGCTTTTGCAGCATCGGCTTCCGCTTTTTCTCTTGCCTGTTGTTTTGTTACTGCATCGCCCTGTTCAGCAGCAAACGTAGCGGCCGCGTTAAACGCTTCGGCTTCTTTTCCTTTGCGAAGAATAACCAGTTTCTTTAATGTATCGTTTCCCGCAATTTTATTTACGACATCCTGTCCCTGAATAACATGACCGAAAACAGTATGCTTTCCGTCCAGCCAGGGAGTTTCAACATGAGTGATAAAAAACTGCGAACCGTTAGTGCCTGGCCCAGCATTTGCCATGCTCAGGATGCCAGGAGTTGAATGTTTTAAAGTAGAATCAAACTCATCTGCAAACTTATAACCAGGACCCCCGGTGCCGGTGCCTAAAGGACAACCGCCCTGAATCATAAAATTAGGAATAACACGATGAAATTTTAAACCGTCGTAATACGGCGTACCTGCTGGCTTTGCGGTATTGGCAATTGTCCCTTCTGCCAGGCCTACAAAATTGGCAACAGTCATAGGTGTTTTTTTATGTTCCAGTACAGTATAAATATCTCCTTTGCTGGTTTCAAATTTGGCATAAATGCCATCGGCTTGTTTGCTTAAAAACTCTTTATCCATTTAATGAACGCGATTAATTACAATTATTTTAATTTACTTTTATAAGTTCTATTTCGAAAATAAGATCACTCTTTGGAGGAATCCCTGATCTGCCTTCTTCCCCATAAGCAAGGTTGTACGGAATAAGAAATGTGTATTTCGCGCCTTCTTTCATCAACTGAACACCTTCAGTCCATCCCTTAATCACCTGGTTAAGACCAAACGTAGCGGGCTGCCCACGGCTTACACTGCTATCAAAAACTCTTCCATCAACAAAATACCCGGTATAATGGACAGTAACATTACTGGTAGCCGACGGCATCGCGCCAGTACCTTCTTTTTCAATAACATATTTCAATCCCGAGGATGTAACAACAGGGCTGCTGTTAAGTTTTTCTGTTTTCTTCTTCCACCCGATTTCTTTCGATTCAAAAGTTTTGGCTGCATCAAAAGCCGCCGCCTCTTTACCCTTGCGTAATATGGTAATATGTTTTATGATCTGATCCTGGTTAGGACGATCTCCGGCATCCCGCGGCGCATTAACAATAGAATCTACCACTTCAATTCCCTGAACAACCTGACCGAAAATTGAATAACTGTATGGCAAGGGATAATCCTTATGCATGATAAAAAACTGGCTGCCATTCGTGTTCGGTCCCGCATTAGCCATGGCAAGGGTTCCACGGAGGTAACCTTTTTTTCCCAGTTCTGAAGCAGCATTTAATTCATCGTTAAAAGAATAACCCGGATTTCCGGATCCATTGCCAACAGGACAACCCCCCTGAATCATAAAGCCAGGAATGATGCGGTGAAATTTTAAACCATCATAATATGGAGTAGATGCTGGTTTCGCAGTGTTGGTGATAGTGCCTTCTGCGAGACCAACAAAATTAGCAACCGTATTGGGAAATTGTTTGAAGTCAAGTAAGGAATAAATGTCGCCACGATTAGTTTCAATTTTGGCATAGATCCCATCAGCTTGTTTGCTTAAAAACTCCTTGTCGGGTTTACTTAATTTTTGTTTTGCTTTCTTTTGCGCCATCGCTCCGAAATTAAAAGCGGAAAGCGCAGTGATTATTAAAAGTAATTTTTTCATTCGTATTTGGTTTGCGCTATTTAATAAATAGTATACAGGAATTAGTGAGGCTGTGGAGGACCTTGCTGACCTGCAGGAGGCGTTTTAAAGTCCAATAATTCAACTTCGAAAACCAGCGTTGAGAAAGGAGGAATTGGCCCGCCGCCTTGAGGTCCGTAACCAATTGAGGAAGGAATAATCAGATTGGCTTTACCTCCTTTTTTCATCAGTTGTAATCCTTCTGTCCACCCTTTGATAACAGCGTTTAATGGAAATTCAATTGGCTCTTTACCCACCGAACTATCAAATACAGTGCCGTCAAGTAGTTTGCCGGTATAATGCACTTTTACAATATCAGTTACGGTAGGACTTGCGCCTGAACCTTTTTTAGTTTCAATATAATAAAGACCTGAAGCAGTTGGTTTAGCTGTAACCTTATTATCTGCCAGATATTTTTCACGGGCAGGGGTTTCTTTTGATTCCATTTCTTTCATCATTGCCTGCTGTTCCTGCATTTGTTTTTTCTGGTTAGCTTCCAGCTCCGTTTTAGGAACAATATCTTTCACGCACAGCATTGCTTTTAAATGATCGCCTTGTTTTATTTGCTTAGGCAGTTCATTCGCGCGAAGAGTTTTCAGGAAAAAGGAATCGGCAGAAATAATGAACGAAGCGCTATCGCCCTTTGCCATCATCATCATTCCGTCTTCAAGACTTCCTTTGAAACTTGATTTTTGTAAACCAAAATTGTAGTACCCGCTTCCATCAGGGCTGGCGTTCTTGGAATCCAGAATCACCGAATCATTTCTTTGGAGCATGATAATGTACCGAAGATTTAGACCGTCTCCTTCTTTAGCGGTTGGAGCATCTTTATTATGTTTAAAAAATTTGTAATGCAGGCCGCTCTCAGCGCGCGCATAGCCGTCGAACTTTGAATCACTGCAGGAGGTAAAAAATAGTCCGGCAATGGCAAGAGGTGAAATGAGGCAAGTTAATTTTTTCATTTTGTGAATTTTTTCGGGAAGCTTTTAATCAGCTTCATGGGTTGTTATATTTGTTATTGTTATTTTATATAGCATTGGAGTAAAAGGCGGTACGCTACCGTTACTGCTTCCATTTTGTCCAAATGCAAGCTGCGAAGGTAAGATTATTTTTGAAGTTTGACCTTTTTTTAGCTTCCCGATAACATAATTTAAACCTTTGATCAACTGGTCCGGCGTGCCATAATTTACCTCGAAGTCCGGCGGAGATACATCGATAATGCGACCATTTATAAATCCCCCGGAATAGACGAGGGTTACCATATCTCCTGCAATAGCAGTGGTTGTACCTGAACCTGCAGGCGGTTCTACCCAATAAAAGCCGAGTGAGTCTTTTGCCTGTTCTGCTTTTTGTGCTGATCCAAAAAATTTTTCTATTTCAAGTTGTTCCTTTTTAGCGATATCTTTTGAGAGTTCGGAATATTGTGTTTCACTCAGGATCTTTTTTATTTTAAGATTTACTTTTACCACACTGTCTTTCTCACAAAACAAAGGCACTTTGCTTTTAAATTGCTGTTTAAAGAAGAAGTTGGGTTTTATCAATACACAAATGCTGTCGCCTTCGGCAGAAAGACTCACGGCGAGTTTAAGAAAATTTGTTTTGTTGGAGGTATCTCTTTTGATAAAAAAACGGTCCTGCATTTCGTTTCGTGTGTCATAAAAAACAGAGTCCCTTTGTGTTTGAAACACTGCTTCTACCCACGCATATCCCGGGGTGAGGTGCTTGTCGTTATTGGTAAAAGAAATAAGCTGATACCAGTAACCAGGCTGTTTGTAGGTATAGGCTTGTTTCCCGGGCTTATGCGTGCATGCTCCGAGAAAGATCAAATAAAATAAAATGCAGATGTTTTTAGTAAACCTGTATATCATAAACAATTGGCATTTGAGGTGGAATTTTTTTGTAGTCCCCCATCAGTCCGTGGGCCAGTGGCGAGGGAATAAGCAGTACGGCTTTATCGCCGCGTTTAAGATACTGAAGCCCTTTGTGAATTCCGCTTTCAAGATTATCGTGACCTATTATAAACGTTTTTTTGCCTTCGGTTTTTGAAGAATAGCATAATGTGCCGTTAAGCAGTTTCAGATCATAATCCATTGTTACTTCCATGTTATCGCGCAAGCTATCGCCTTTTGCCGAAGGCTTGTACACAAAGTATCTTATCCCGGAAGCAGTGCGAACGAAAGGCATGTTGTGGCTTTTTGCATAGTAATCCATTTCATCGTTTTCTTTCTGCATCAATTGTTGGTTGGCTTTAATAAACTGCTTTCCTACCGAATCTTTATTAAAGACAATGGACTTTTTTGTTTTTTGATCATTCTCCGGACGAGGAGTACATGAACCCAAAAGCGCGGCCAACAAAAAAAATTTTGAAAAAAAGTGAATGCTCTGTAAATTCATGCCTTGCAAAAATAATAAATGTTATGGTATAAAGTTTTAAAGATTATTTTTACATAACGATGACGCGCGAAGAACGATACAATGGTGTATTGGAGTATTTTGAAAAAAATGTTCCGCTTGCTGAGACGGAACTCAGGTACGGCAACCCCTTTGAGTTACTGGTGGCGGTGATCCTGAGCGCGCAGTGTACGGATAAACGAGTGAACTTAACCACACCGGCTTTGTTTCATGATTATCCCTCGGCGGAAGCTATGTCGCTGGCAACTCCTGAGGTACTCTTTCCTTATATTAAGAGCATCAGTTATCCAAACAATAAAGCCAAACACCTTTCGGGTATGGCAAAAATGCTGGTAACTGATTTCAAAGGGCATGTGCCCGGCGAGGTAGAAGAGCTTGTAAAGCTGCCGGGAGTGGGCAGGAAGACGGCAAACGTGATTGCTTCGGTGGTTTATGATAAACCAACCATGGCAGTTGATACGCATGTATTCAGGGTGAGCAACCGTTTGGGATTAACCCTGAACGCAAAAAATCCTTTGCAATCTGAAAAACAATTAGTTAAATTTATACCAGAAGCATTAATACCAAGAGCGCATCATTGGTTAATATTGCACGGCAGGTACGTATGCGTTGCAAGAAATCCGAAGTGCGAAACTTGCGCATTGACTTCATATTGCAGGTATTTTGAAAAAATAGTTTTAAATCAGAAAAAGAAAATTAAAACCGGAACCTCATTAATAACAATACAAAACAAACCTCAAGTAAAATTAAAAACCTAAAACTTATGGCTAAGAAATCAGCAAAAAAATCAGCAAAAAAAGCTGTAAAGAAAGTCGCAAAAAAAGCGGCTAAGTCGGCAAAGAAAGCTTCAAAAAAAGCATCGCCAAAAAAATCTTCAAAAAAGGCCGCAAAAAAAACGGTAAAAAAGGCAGTTAAAAAAGCGGTTAAAAAGGTTGCTAAAGCCGCAAAAAAAGGCGCAGCGAAAGCGAAGAAGGCAGTTAAAAAAGCCGCTAAAAAAGTTACCAAAAAAGCGAGCCCGGCTCCGAAGAAAAAAGTGAGTAAAGTTGCGAAGGCAGCCGTTAAAAGAAATGCGCCAAAACCAGCAGCTAAAAAAACTGCGAAAAAAGCAGTAAATCGCCCGGCTAAAAAGAACAACAACAATAATAACAATGTTTTAAACACTATCGGTAACTTTATAAAGTCGGCCGTTGAAACAGTTACGGAAAGCATGACGCCGCGCCATGACGATACTAACATCGATACACATGTTGATGATTCGTCTTCTGATAACAACAATTCTTCGGAAAACAAATCTAACGATGAAAAATCTGACGAAGGTTCTGATGATAAATCTGACCCCGACCGGTTTCGGCCGCACGGAACACGATTACACGAAGGAAGGGTGGCTCCGTATTTTGAAGGGCTTGATCAAAACGGACACCTTGTAAAAAGCAGCGATTTCATTGGCAAAACGCTGGTACTTTATTTTTATCCAAAGGATAATACCGAAGGATGCACGGCTGAGGCCTGTAGCCTGAGGGATGAATACCAATGGATGAATAACAGTAACTATGCTGTGGTTGGCGTTAGCGCGGATGATGTGAATTCGCATAAGAAGTTTTCAGAAAAATACAACCTGCCATTTCCTATCATTGCCGATGTTGATAAAACAATTATCAATTCCTACGATGTTTGGGGCTCTAAACAGTTGGCCGGGAGGATATATGACGGGATTGTGAGAACAACTTTTATTATTGATTCGGATGGAATCATTAAAACCATCATCAAAAAAGTGGATAGTGCAAACCATGCGAAACAAATATTAGCGTTATAAATTCTGATATTTTTTTGCAGTATAAAGATAAATGAGTACATTTGCACTCCTCAAAGTAAAATTTGGGAATGGTAAAATTCTAGGGCCGGTAGTTCAGCTGGTTAGAATGCCGCCCTGTCACGGCGGAGGTCGCGGGTTCGAGTCCCGTCCGGCCCGCTTTAAGCCCCTCTTTTGCCTTAATTACGCAGGTCTAGGGTAAAAAAACAAAAAAGCAGCCAAATGGCTGCTTTTTTGTTAAATTAAATAGTTTAAACTAAACTATTTCGAAGTTTTCTAAAGTGATTTGAAATCTGCTGTTGTACTCTTTAGCAGCTTTGTAAAACTGATCGACAGTAATTTGACCAGAGTCAGTAAGAAGTGAATCTATCTTGAGTTTTCGCAAGATTTGGTTGTAAACATTGGTAGGAAGTGCAATAGTACTGATTTCGCTAATTTCAAAAACAGGGTATTTGCTGTGCGGCACTTTTTTCAGTGTGTATATTGTAAAAGCAAGTTTTACTCCCCTATGTTTCACAGGAATAGATTTATATCTCCAAGGTTTTTGTGATTGTTTCGCCATAATTAAAATATTAATGAATAATTAACTCCAATGTGGATAGGTCGATTTCTTTCGAAAATCGACAAAAGTTCTCCCTTTTTCAAACTACATTATTTTTTCAAAATCTATTTCTGTATCGTAGAATATGTATGTATTATTTTTGCTTCGATATTCGCAACACACACTAATAAAAACAAAAATGAATTCGCGTACCCTCATGTTATTTCTTAGCTGTGAAATTTGCTTGCTGAAAGACCGAAGTACCCCGCGGAACACATTATTTGCTAAAGCAGCAGCAATTAGAAAGACCGTATTTTCATTCATTTTCATGAATGGAGGCAATCGCCATCCAAAATCATTCGGATGTCGTAAATCAAGATAAAGTTGTAGATTCTCATCATAATAGGCCACCTGTACTCATCCAAAATAGGCCACTCATTCTCACCAAAGTGTACCATTGA
>JACDDR010000019.1:21503-47465 GCA_013816895.1 Bacteroidota bacterium | reverse complement strand
GTCCTTTGCCTTTACTGAACAACAGGTCAATTTGTTTTTTGCTGCATAAGCGCTCCTGTTTATGAAAGGTATTGTCCAATAGTTTGATTGGTAAAGATAATTCTTTACTTTTATGGCATAAATAAATTATTTTATGGGAAAAGGTGATAAAAAAAGTAAACGCGGTAAAATCCATATTGGTTCTTTTGGAGTAAAACGTCCAAGGAAAAAAGCGGTAAAAAAGGCAGCACCGAAAGCAGCTAAAAAAGCAGCAGCTCCAAAAAAGGCGGCTAAAAAGGCGGCCAAAAAAGCTGAATAAATTTTAAAAGCTGTCTGTAAAAGACAGCTTTTATTTTTTGTACCTTTGGGAACTCTTATTACACGTGGATCTCGAAGAATTCAATAAAAAAACCCGCACCCTCAAAAAGGAGAACGAAAACTTTTACCGGAGGTTGAAGTTAAAATCCCCAAAAAACATTGATGATCTTTTTCACCAGGCGCATGATAATGCGTTTGAAAAAATTGATTGCCTTAAATGCGCCAATTGCTGCAAAACCACCTCCCCTATTTTTTATCAGCGCGATATTGAACGTGCCGCAAAAGCATGTCGGGTAAAGCCCGGCGACTTCATTGACAAGTATCTGAAACTCGACGAAGATAAAGATTACGTATTAAAACAGGCGCCCTGCACTTTTTTGGATTCTGAGAATTACTGTTCCATTTACGAAGACAGGCCTAATGCCTGCCGCGAGTATCCGCACACGAACCGGAAAAAAATGCAGCAGGTACTTGATCTTACTTTTAAAAATACCTTAGTGTGTCCTGCAGTCCTTCACATAACAGAGGAAATAAAAAGGCACCTGAAGTAAATTACTTTACAATTATTTTTTGTTCCACCACGCTGGCCATGTTAAAGCGGCCGATGGCTTTTATTTTTGCGCCTTCCGGGGTAATGATATTTGTTTTTACGTTTTCGGGTGTGGTGGCAAACAGCCCGCCGTTATTTATTTGTGCCAGGGCCTGTATAAAAAAGAAGTAGTTCTCGCGTGATAAAGAATGGATCTGCACTTTGCAGGATTCAAATTTTTTATAGGTTTTGAAACTCAGCAACGTGGCCGGAGGCGTAAACATGATCGTGTCCTGCGGGGCATCTGTAGCCACTCCGCCGGTACCATCAATACAAATATTAATATCCGCCGAACCGTTAAAAAGAGTATCGTTCCGGAAAGTTTTAATCCAGTAATAATCGGGATTGTTATCGGCCTTATCTCTGGCAAATAGTAAACAGCTGTATGAAGAATCTTTACTCGGCGGACCAAAGCCGCCTCCATTATCCTGTTGGGCCAGTATGGTGTCCAGCACCGCTGTTCGCTTTTGACTGCAGGAAGAATAATACGTGTAGCCGTCGATGCTTACATTAAGCACATAACTGTGGTTTATTTTCGCAATGGTGTCGGCCGCATTAATGGCATAAGTATAATAGCCATCCGTTTCATAAGTGAAATTATATTGCTGGCCACTGGTTAGATCTTTCAGGATTACCGTTGCGTTTGTAACGGGGGGCGCAGCACGGTTGCTGAAATAATTATCGCTGGTAATCACTCTTATTTTTTGTTTTTCCCGCAGATCGTTCACAAAGGCATCTATCACAATAAGTTTGGACCCCTCGTCCAGCTTTATTTGTACCACATCGTTACAGGAATAAAAAAAGAGCGCTGAAAGAATTATTAAATAGTGAAATGCTTTTTTCATGTTACTAAAAATTAAAGTTATAGGTTACTGCAGGAACAATGGATCCGATAACAGAAAAACGCACGGCTTCTGTTTGATTAGGGTCGCCGGCAGTGGTTCTGAAATACACACTGAAAGCGTTACGGCGGTTGTAGACGTTATAAATACTGAACACAATGCTTTGCTGATAACGCCGTGTTTCATTCTTCTTAAAATTATAAGTCGCTCCAAAGTCCAGGCGGTGATAAGGGGTAATGCGATAATTGTTCCTGACCCCGGTGGTGTTATAAGGAATATTATAATTCTGAATTTGAATTTTTGAGTTCGGAAAAGTAGCGGGCGTACCGCTTAAAAAAACAAAGTTAGCCGATACGTTCCATCGTTTTGTGAGATCATAATTTACACTTGTGTTCAGGCAATGTGTCCTGTCGTAACGGCTGAAGAACCAGTTGTCATTACTGATACCTCTTACCAGTCTTTCGGTTTTACTCAGCGTATAACTTATCCAGCCGTTTAACTTTCCCTTATTTTTCTTTATATAAAACTCAGCACCATAGGCCCTGCCTAAACCCTGCAGTAACTGACCTTCCACCTGTTCGTTAATGAACAGATCGGCGTTATCGATGTAGTCGAGCTGGTTCTGAAGGTATTTGTAATATACTTCAACAGATGTTTCAAACATGTTGTCCTTAAAATTACGGAAGTAACCCACACTGCCCTGATCGGCTAATAATGGTTTTAAATTATTGGAGGCGATCGTATAAACGTCAAGCGGCGTACTTGCCGCTGTATTGCTTATTAGTTGCAGGTATTGAGCCATCCGGTTATAGCTGGCCTTCACGGAACTTAAAGAATTGATCCGGTAGTTCATTGAAAAACGGGGTTCAGGATTTACATAGGATTTGATATTTTCTCCGTTTGAAAATTTTTGTGTGGAATTTAACGGCTGAGGTTCATTGGCGATAGTGTCACGATAATAATAGGCTTTCCCTTTCCCAACATATTCGTACATGCTTACGCGCAAGCCGTATTCTATGGTCAGGCGCGGCCTTAATTTTTGCTCATTGCCCGCATACACAGAGTATTCTATTCCATAACGTTTCGCGGATTTGAATGTAACGCTTGATCCTGACTCAAATTGGCCGGTAGCATTATAAGGTAAAAAATCATACATGAGCGCCTGCATGCCAAAACGAATTGTGTTTTTACTGTTCGCGTAATACGTAAAATCAGGTTTAACGCTATAGTTGATAATATTGCTTTTCCATTTAAAACTCTGGTTAAGCTGCTCGAGTTTAAATTCAAGGTAATAATTATAATTGCTGTAGAAGCTGCTGATGTTCATAAACAATTTACTGTTAAACACATGATTCCAGCGCAGTGTGCCCGTTGCATTGCCCCAGTTAAATCCAAATACACTGGCGCCAAAAACATCACGTCCAAAATAGCCGCTTGCAAAGACGGTGTTTTTATCATTGATCCTGTAATTTATTTTAGCGGTGAGATCATAAAAATAAAAATCAGATTTTTTCAGGGCATTACTACTTTTCAGGAACGGCTTAACAAGCGCGTCAATATAACTTCTCCTGCCGGCAATTATAAAACTCATTTTATCCTTTATAATAGGCGCTTCTATGCTAAGGCGACTAAAAATAGTACCTACACCTCCATGCACCTCCATTTTTTTACTGTTGCCCTCTTTCATCCTTATGTCCAAAATGGAAGATACTCTTCCTCCATACTGCGCTGGAATGCCTCCCTTAATGAGTTTTACATCTTTCACCGCATCAGGATTAAATACCGAGAAAAAGCCAAAGAGGTGAGAGGAGTTATAAACCGGAGCTTCATCCAGCAGGATAAGATTCTGATCTATATTTCCACCTCTGACATTAAAACCGCTGGCGCCCTCACCAACAGTGGTAACGCCGGGCAGTAACTGAATAGCACGTATTATGTCAACTTCCCCGAGCAGAGCGGGAATTTTATTTATTTGTTTGATGTCGAGTTTGGCCGTTCCCATTTCAACACTTTTAATGTTTTTATCTTCCTGTTCGGCTGTGATTACCACCTCCTCCAGTTGCCTGTCTTCTTCACTCAGTTCAAATGATCTGCTGATGTTTTGATCAAGTGTTAATGCAAACGTGTAAGTTTTATATCCGATAAGCGATGTTGCAATTATGTGTTCACCTTTTGGAAGTGTTAAGGAAAAAAAACCGTATTCATTGGCTGAGGCTCCAAGCTGTGAACCTTGTTTGTAAATAGTTGCGCCGATCAGGGCCTCTCCGTTTTTGGCATCTTTAAGATAGCCGCTGATCGTAAATTTATCCTGTCCAAAAAATGAAAAAGATAAAAGGGACAAAAGAATAAAGATTTTAAATTTCATATATAATTGTAATGATTGAAAAAAGGGCATTGAATTACGGGGGCAAAACTATACAAACCTTCAGTGTCTCACAAGTTTTAGCGGCGCGAAAAGCACTTAATTATCGGTAAAGCAAGGAAACGCGGCGGTCAATAGCTTACAGGTAAGGAAAACGCATTAAAATAAACGATTTTTTGCCTTGAGGGACTAGCTTGTAATCCCTATAAATTAGTAGTTTTGTGCCTTAAACCGGGTAAATTTAATGAAACCATCCATTCCAAAAGGCACGCGTGATTTCGGCCCTGCAGAAATGCGGAAACGGCAATATATTCTTGATGTTATCCGGAATAATTTTGTGTTGTTTGGATACCAGCCGATTGAAACTCCTGCAATGGAGAACATAACCACGCTCACTGGCAAATATGGTGATGAAGGGGATCAGCTTATTTTTAAGATACTTAATTCACGCATTCACGAAAGCAAAAACAAAGATTTGCTGAGAAAGGAATTTGATCTTTCCCTTGAATCTTCAAGAAATTCCGAAGAGCTTACAGAAAGAGCACTTCGTTATGACCTCACTGTTCCCTTTGCGCGCTTTGTTGTAATGAATCAGCATAACCTTACTTTTCCATTCAGGCGTTACCAGATACAGCCTGTATGGCGGGCAGACCGCCCTCAAAAAGGGAGGTACAGAGAATTTTACCAATGCGATGCAGATGTTATTGGCAGTAATTCTCTTATCAACGAACTTGATTTGATTGCGATGATGGATAAATCTTTTCGCGAACTTAACGTGCCAGTGCTTTTAAAATTTAATAACCGGAAAATTCTGACAGCCATTGCCGAAAAAATAAATGAACCATCCAGAATAATAGATATTACAGTCGCGATAGATAAACTGGATAAAATAGGCAAAGATGGCGTGAATAAGGAGCTTGCAGAAAAAAATATTTCCGCTTCAGCTATTGAACTGCTTCAGCCGCTGCTTGAGTTTAAAGGAAAAAACTCTGAGAAAGTGAACATTCTTAAACAGCTGGTAGGAGATATTGAAATTGGCAGGAAAGGAATTGAAGAGATCGAATATCTTCTGGATAATTCTACTGCAACTTTTGCAACGATAGAACTGGATATTACACTCGCGCGCGGGTTAAACTATTATACCGGAACTATTTTTGAAGTAAAAGCAAATGCAGGCACCTTTACCCCAAGTATTCTTGGCGGCGGACGATACGACGACCTTACCGGAATATTCGGACTGGCCAACATGAGCGGTGTTGGGATCTCTTTCGGTATCGACAGGATATATGATGTGATCGAAGAATTAAATTTATTTCCCGCAGAAATTTGTAAAGATTCTTTCACCAGGCTTATGTTTGCACACTTTGATGTCGAAAGTCAGAATCATTGCATTAAACTGGCAGCGCAGCTGAGGGAACAAAATATTTCCTGCGAGATCTACCCGGATGTCACAAAAAAATTAGGCAAACAGTTTGATTACGCCAATAAAAAAAATATTCCGTTTGTATGTACCGTTGGAAGTAATGAAATGCAAAGCGGCGTGTACGCGGTAAAGAACATGGAAAAAAGCGAGCAACAGCAACTTAACATCAGCGATTTAATAACGCTTTTAAAAACAGGTTAATGACATTTACAATAGATCATACAAAACGCCTGACCATTGATGAACTTGAACGATTCCTTCAGGATCCGCAGGCCAAAGTGGAAATAGCATCAACAACAGAACAGATAATAAAAGAGTGCAGGGCATACCTCGAGCATAAACTAAAAACTCACGGCGCCCCTATTTATGGCATCAACACGGGTTTTGGATCTTTATGCAACGTAATTATTCCGGAAAAAGATATTGAACAATTACAGGAAAATTTAGTAAAAAGTCATGCCTGCGGTATGGGTGATGAGGTTCCTGAACCCATCGTAAAACTAATGCTTTTTTTAAAAATTCAATCCCTGGCTTATGGAAAAAGTGGTATTCGGTTTGATACGGTAAAGTTACTAAGTGAGTTGATCAATTACCGTATTTATCCGGTTATTTACCAGCAAGGTTCCCTGGGCGCAAGCGGTGATTTAGCCCCATTGGCGCATTTAAGTTTGGCTTTGCTCGGCATGGGTAAGGTAAATTATAACGGTTCGAAGGTTGACGCTAAAGAGGCTTTGGCCTCGGCGAAACTAAAACCATTAAACTTAACTTCGAAAGAAGGACTTGCATTGCTGAACGGAACCCAGTTTATGGGAGCTTATGGAGTGTTTAATATTATCGAATCGAAAAAGCTGGTGGAGTGGTCGGATATAATAACCGCTTTATCTTTAGACGCGTTTGACGGAAGGATTGATCCGTTTAAGGACAGCCTTCATACCATTCGCGCCCATCCCGGTCAGCTGCAAACAGCAAGGGCCATCCAAAAAATTCTGGAAGGAAGTGAAATTTTAAAGCAGGAAAAAAAGCAGGTTCAGGATCCGTATTCATTCCGGTGTGTGCCTCAGGTGCACGGAGCAACAAAAGACACGCTTAACTATGTGACTACGGTTTTTGAAACGGAAATAAATTCAGTGACCGATAATCCAACCATATTTCCTGAAGAGGATGAAATATTGAGCGGTGGTAATTTTCATGGTCAGCCTCTGGCTCTGGCCCTGGATTTTTTGTGCATTGCAATGTCTGAACTCGCCAATATTTCTGAAAGAAGAACTTACCTGCTTGTAAGCGGGCAACGTGAGCTGCCTCCGTTCCTGTCGCCTAACGCTGGTTTAAATTCCGGGTTCATGATCCCGCAATATACTGCAGCAAGTATTGTAAGTCAAAGCAAGCAATTGTGTACACCGGCAAGCGCAGACAGTATTGTTTCAAGTAACGGACAGGAAGATCATGTTAGCATGGGTGCAAACGCCGCCACCAAGTGTTTTACGGTTATCGAAAATACAGCAAAAGTGATTTCTATCGAACTCCTGAACGCTGCACAGGCTCTGCATTTCAGGAGGCCAAAAAATTCATCGCCCAGGATTGAAAAACTGGTAGCGTTTTACCGTAAGAGCGTTCCGTTTATGCAGGATGATGTGATAGTATATGAGTTGATGCATGCTTCAAGAGAATTCCTCAAAAACAATCCGGCAGTTTAAATGAATTACAAATTAGTATATGTGTTGATTATCTGGTTATGCTGTCAAATGCGCGTTGTCGCATGCCAGTGTCCTGCAACAGGTTTGAGTTTGGCAGAATGCAATAAATACGAAGTTATTTTTAAAGGGCGGATAGATTCAGTCCGTGCATGCCACAGTAATTTTGGAGAAGCGTTTTTTACTGTAGAAGAGTTATATAAAGGCAATGCTTCCAGGCAGTTTTCTGTTTTATTTGAATGTAATGTTCCCTGCGCCTTAACTTTTAACGCGGGCGAAGAATGGATCATTTATAGCCGGTACAAGCAAGTAGCAAATGTGATGATGGATTGGTGCAGCAGGAGCAGGAAATATTTTAAGATTGCCAAAGAAGATTTTTATACTGTCAATTATGGCAATGATTATGAACAGGAGGTTTCTTTTTTGAGGGAGAACCTGAAAGTTCACCGTCCAATGTCAGCCAAGAAGAACGGTGCCGTGAATAGGAATGAAAGGCCTTCTTCAATGCAAACTATTATTATTTTAATTTGTTCCCTGCTCACTATTATTATCTTCTACTGGCTATTCAATAAATATTTTAAGTTTTGATGAAAGTTCAATTATTTAAGCCGCATCCATGGCACGGAATTCCTATCGGAGAAAAATGTCCGGATATTATTACCGCTTATATAGAAATGGTTCCTAACGATTCGGTGAAATACGAAATTGATAAGGTGACTGGATACAGGAAAGTGGACAGGCCTCAAAAATTCTCCAATATTGTTCCGGCTTTGTATGGATTTATTCCGCAAACGTATTGCGATGAAAACGTTCGTGAATTCGCGGAGTTAAAATCCGGAAAAAAAGTTTTGAAAGGCGATGGCGATCCGCTCGATATTTGTGTTTTAACGGAACGGAATATCACCAGTGGCGATATTATTCTTGAAGCTATTCCGATAGGAGGATTCAGGATGCTGGACAAAGGTGAGGCGGACGATAAAATTATTGCCGTTTTAAAACAGGATGAAATTTACGGAAGCCTTAAAGATGTTTCAGAATGCCCTGCCACACTCATAAACAGGCTGAAGCACTATTTCCTTACCTATAAAAATATTCCCGGATCAGAGAACACTGCTGTGGAGATAACACATACGTATGGTCGGGAAGAAGCCCACCAGGTGATTTTACGAAGTATAAGAGATTACAATACTAACTTCCGATAAGCTTAACCGCCTTTTTCAATTGTTAACTGCCATTTCCAGGCGCTTAACATCATGTCGTCAAGCGAATATTGCGGGCTCCACCCTAATTCCTCCTTAGCCAGGCTGTTGTTGGCATATACCGCAACGACATCACCTTCCCTGCGTGGCCCCACGCCGTAGTTTAGTTTTTTGCCTGAAACTTTTTCAAAGGATTGAATCACTTCCAATACACTCACTCCATTACCGGTGCCGAGGTTATACAGTGAAACACTTTTTTTATTCCGGTGCTCGGTAAGATAATGAAGAGCTTTAATATGAGCATCAGCAATATCTGTAACATGAATATAATCCCGCACGCAATAACCGTCCCGGGTGTTGTAGTCGCTGCCGAAAACGGTAAGTGTATTTTTACCAAGAGCCGTTTGTGTGATGATGGGTGCAAGATTGTTGGGTTTTGTTACTGGTAATTCGCCGGTTAATCCGCTCATGTGAGCTCCAACAGGATTAAAATACCTGAGAATTACTGCGTTTAACCATGGATTGGAGGCGCAAAAAAACCGGATGATTTCTTCGCCGATTTGTTTGGTATGGCCGTAAGGACTTTCAGCCTTTTTCAAAGGCGTATCTTCTGTTACAGGTAATTCATCCGCGTTTCCGTAAACAGAACAGGAAGAAGAGAAAATGAAATTCCTGATTTGTTTTTCTTTTGAAAACTTTAAAAGATTATTCAGCGAATTAATGTTGTTAAAGTAATATAACACTGGATCAGCGACACTGTCTGGCACCGATTTGAAAGCTGCAAAATGAATAACGCCTTCAATGTTTGTTAGACCGGACAGTTGGAGCCTGAGGTCGTTTTCGTTGCAGAGATCGATGTTAAACGTTTGGAAGGGGCGCGATACCAATTTTTTTACCCGGTCGTATGAAGCAACCGATGAATTTGAAAAATTATCGATGGATACGATGTTATAATCCGTGTTGTTAAGCAGTTCGATGAGGGTGTGAGACCCGATGTAGCCTGCGCCGCCGGTAACTATAATTGTTTTCATAAAGATTTAAAGATAAAGATAAAAATTGAGAGAGAAGGTTTAAGAGAGGCTAATTTCCGGCCTCTGAATTTTAAAACGGAAAAAACTATGAATTATAACAAATGTTTTTTACATTTAATATAAACTATCTGATTTTATGGATTTGCGGATTACTATTAAGTGAACAGTTTTAGGGTATTTATTGTGATAAGCAAGCCACGACCTCGGTACCGGATCAATGATGAATGGAGTAAAAGAATTATTGTTTAAACTGTTGTACAAGTTAAGACTTGGGCATATCTTACTGTTGAAAAACAGAAAATCAGGTATGGTGCCCGTGCTTGTTTTTCATAAAATAATTCCGGAATATGACCCCATCTGGCCCGGCATTCATCCTAAACTGTTCGAAGAAATAATTATCTTTTTAAAAAAACATTACAGAATCCTGCCTCTCGGTAAGTTAAAAACAAGCTCCGCGAAGGATCTTAAAGATGCATGTTTCATTACATTTGACGATGGCTACAAGGATTATCTGGACTATGCGTACCCCATTTTAAAGCGCCAAAACGTGCACTCTACTATTTTTGTGCTGCCTCCGGATTATTCTAATCAAGGACATATCTGGACATCCGTAATTATTTTTTTCGTGAGACATTATTCATTTATCGAAATTAATAATTTTCTAAGGGAAAATAATTGCAACGTAGAACTCAGTGAGGACTTGAACGACTTTCATCTGAATTTAAAAATAACAAAGTACTTGTGCGGCTTTACCCATAAAGTAAGAAATGTTATAATTGAGAAACTACTTAAAAAATTTCGAAGCGATAACAGGATCATTCAGCACGAATTGCTTACAATGCAGGAGTTGCAAAGCCTGGATAGCAGCTGGTGCGCTATCGAATCTCACAGCCTTACTCATCCGGGTTTTAAGCTCGAAACCGACGAGTCGTTTATAGAGCATGAAGTTAAAGAATCAAAGGTGCTGCTTGAAAACACGATAAATATTAAAGTTACCTCCTTTGCCTTTCCCTTCGCGCAAACGAGCGCTCCTGCACTGGCAATGGTCAAGAAATATTATACAATGTGTTTTTCGAAAATAAACGAACCGGTTAATCTTGAAAAATTCAAAACGGATAAAGAATACTTGTTTGATCTTCCGCGCTATAATGTACACCATTCTTCAGCCGAAGAAGTCTTCTTCCTTATAAACGGTTTTCATAAAAGATTAAAGGGTTAAGTTTTTTCGCAGGTCACAAAAATCCAATCCCCGGCATCATCCTTAGCAATTTTTTTTCCTGAGCGCGAATAAAAGACAATATTGGTAAAGCCGAATTGTAAAAGTTGTTTGGTTAAAAATTCGGCAGTCGTATAAAAAGTTAGCAAAGAGTAATTATGTGCAAAGTCGTTAACTATTGCGTACTCTGAGTGAAACGCTTCTTGTTTTCGGTTTACAAATTTTCGCGGGATAAAAGGCAGTAGTTTTATTAAAGTTTTGATATTTGTAAAGAACGAATTAGCCGTGTTTTTCCAGGGGAATGTATTAAAGGCCGGATGATTAAGGTTATGCGTTGAAAAAAAGAACACACCGCCCGGAATTAACACCCTGTGTATTTCTCTCAATATCTTTTCACGATCTGTAAGGTTAACATAGTCTATTCCATTAAAGGAAAAATTTACAAAGGTATATTCGTCGTTTTGAAAAGGAAGTTCACGCGCATCGGCGTTAAAAATGTTGGTGTTTTTAAATTTATGTTGAACGGCTTTGACAAAGCTTTCGGAAAAGTCTATTCCGGTATAGGTTTTACATTTGCCCTGGAGATATTCTGTGGTGCGACCTCCGCCAACCCCGATGTCAAGAAGGTTAGCTTTACTTATAAAATCAGAGTAGGTTTCAAATACTTTTTTTTCTACCGGCTCCAGTCCTTTTAAATTCAAATACCAGTTAACAACGGATGGCGAGTTATATGTTTCACGGTTCTCAATCACTTGGTGATATTTTTTAAGAATCGAAGTACTGGATTTTTGTAGATCACACCGGTATATTCAAGCACTTTATTTGAAGTAAACTGTTCTTTAAAGGCGTTAATATTTAAAAGTTCTTTATTTTCATTACCCTCATACCATCCGCAGAAATCATAAAATTGAATATCCAGTTTTTTAAACTCTTTTAAGTCCAGCCAGTGAAGGGTCCGGTGTGCTTTCCCTAAATGCGAAGCGCTATACTTGTGACCATGCTGTTCGGGCCGGAAAGAATAAATGTTAGCTGCTCTTTGCGTTGTGATTCGGTAAAAGTTAACAGATAAATACGCGTTATCCTGTTTTATAAAAGAAACAGCCAGTATTCCGGCTGAATGGTAGGCCCGGAGCCTCTGCGTTTCAGCCGGTCGGATGTTCTTTTTTTTTGCAAAAGTATTATAGAGTTCTGTAAATTTTTGAAGTTCAGTATTGCTTAAGTTGTAATAAACTGTATGTTCGAAAGTCGTATTGTTAATGAAAGATTTTATTTCGGCCCTCGTACGATGATAAATGTTTTGCCAGATCTCATCCTCTGTTTGTGCAAGATCTATCAGAAGAGTATAGAAATTCTTTAAATGACTTGTATGTTTTTCAGGAACCTGTATGAAATAATTAAGTGTTGAATCGGGATTAAAATCATACGTCAAAAAAGTATCTTTCACGCGGAATAAGAATCGGCGGTAGGTTACCGAATTTATATTTTTTATATTATTCAGATGTAAGGGCGTTATAAATTTCGGAATAAGATTCAATGGCTTGCTGCGTATCAAAATGTTTCAGGGCAATGCTGCGGTAATTGGCAGCAGAGTTTAAAAGAGACAAATATTTACGGGCAGCCATCCTGTAGTGTTCATTTGTGAAATCTGTAACTAATACGCCCCCTTTTAACTGATTAAAATAGAAATCATTGTCGCCGATGCCGCTATTTGTAATGATAGGAATATTCATGGCCCAGCATTCGGCCATTTTTGTGGGTGAGGAAGCAATCTTGGAAAAGGCGGGTTTGATAAAAAATATAGAAGCTTTAGCGTGGGACAGAACGGCTGGCATTTGTGAGTAATTGGCGCTGGTATAAATAATCCTCTGTTTTTGTTCGGTAGTATATCCGGTTAATATACGCTCGATTTCGGAAATATCTTTTGTGACTATTAATAATTTAATTTCGGGAATTATGGCGGCCCATTCGAGAACGCAATCAATCATTTCTTTTGTGTAATACCAGGTTCCGATCGAGCCTGTGTAAATCAACAAATGATCACTTTTCTTCAGATCATCTAAGGGAAAAGGAGCAAGGTTTGGACTGGGATTAAAAAGTGCTGTATTTACGCAGCAGGGAATTACGGTTGTTTTTTTTTCAATGTTGATCCCTGGAAAGTTTTTCTGTAACACGGGAACCGCAGAGGAGGTGAGGCTTATTATTGCATCGGCTTTTTCAAGAAATTGTTTTTCCTTTGACTTAAAAAATGTATAAAAGGCGCGGTCGAGCAATTTATTTTTATTCCATATTTTGCCATCAAGGCGTTCATCTGCCCAAAATCCGCGCATGTCAAACAGGAAGGGAATACGGAATTTATTTTTCAGGTTCAGGCCAATTAAAGCCGAAAGGTAACTCCGGCAATGGATTAACTTAAATTTTTTTTCAGAATGATATTTTTTCGCGAGCCGGTTCAGCTGGCGAATATAACTCAGGCGGGTTAAAAAATTTCCTACCTGATTATAAATAACATATTCCCAATGAATAGAGGTACTGCCAATAAGTTTTTTTATGTTGGGTAATTCTTTGTCAAGCCGGTCTTTTTTTTCGCAGGACAAAATAGTTATGTGATAACCCTTTTGCGAAAGGCCAACCAGGTATGGTAGAATTTGCGACTGACCCAATGGATCGCTTAAGCCGTCGAAGGTGATATATAGAGTTTGCTTGGCCAATCAGTATTTTTGTCTTAAATTTAAGGAGAAGAATGGATATTTTTGACATACTGCTCCCGCCTCTGTACCTCATGGTAATCTTCATGATTGCTTTTAAATATACCATTAATAAGCTGAAGAAAGATGCTGTTTACCGATTTTTTTTACCGGGGCTCATTGTTAAAATATTTGGAGCCATAGCGCTTGGGCTGGTTTACTTTTTTTATTATGGAGGGGGAGATACGATAAACTATCATTATACTGCTACAACATTTGTAAATCTTCTTTACTCCAACCCCGGCGATTTTTTGTACGTATATTTTGACCAGCCACTTAAGAGCGAATTTTACTTAATGAACTCCGACTTTTCCTTTACCTATTGGGTAAATGATCCTTATGCGTTTTTTGTTGCAAAATGTTTTGTTCCTGTTTTAATAATTTGCGGTAAAAGTTATATGGCTTCGGCTATCGTAATTGCTTCAATCTGTTATCTTGCAGTCTGGCGATTGTACATGATCTTTGTGAGGGAGTTTCCAAGCCTTGAAAAGCAGTTTAGCTGGTGTATCTTGTATACCCCGTCTGTGGTTTTTTGGGGCGGTGGAATAATGAAGGATAGCTTAACTTTTTCCGCTACATGTTTGTATGTTTATGGTTTTTACTGGTTCTTTACACAAAAGAAATTTAAAATAGGATATCTCTCTGCTTTGTTGCTTGGAGCTTACCTTCTGATATCTATTAAACCTTATATTTTATTTGCCTTGTTGCCGGGGTCTACTCTATGGTTTATTACCTTAAGAATTAACAGAATAAAGAATGGATTGGTAAAGCTTCTTTTTGCTCCAACATTAATTGTTTTAGGAGTGATTGTTGGATTATTTATTATACAGAACCTTGGAGAGAGTCTCGGCCAATATTCCATGGAAAAGGTGATCAGTAAAGCTTCTGGCGCCCAGCAGGACCTTAAACAATCCTACTATGGGGGTAACACGTTTGATATTGGTAATTATGAACCTACAGTTGCTGGAATGTTATCGGTTTCACATAAAGCGATATTCGCCACACTATTTAGGCCCACGCTCCTGGATGCAAGAAATATTGTTATGATTTTTTCCGCCCTCGAAAATACTTTTATTCTTGGCTTTTGTCTGTACCTATTATTTAAGCTTAAAGTGTTCAAGTTTTTTGGCCTTCTCACTTCGCATCCACTTTTGATGTTCTCGTTTGTGTTTTCGCTTTTTTTTGCTTTTTCGGTCGGGGCTTCTATTTCTAATTTTGGAACTCTGGTAAGGTTAAAAATACCATGCATACCCTTTTTTCTTTCAAGCCTTGTAATACTTAATTATATTTTAAATATGACAAAAAAATATAAAGTAAAGGAATTAAGCGAGGTTATTGCTATTCAGAAAAGCATTGCTACTTCATCCATTCGTCGTACCACATCTGAAACATAAGGAAATACCATATTTTAAGAGCGTGTTCACTTTTACCCCTATAGAATTCTGAAACGATGTTTTGTATAAAGATGCTGTTAAATATAGCTTGTTCTTTTATTCTTAAGTCGTCCAGATAAAAAGAAACTTGGTCGCGCAAGTCATTATACAACCATTTATCAATTGGCACTGCAAAGCCCATTTTCGGCCTGTCTAATAATTTCCGTGGAACGTAACTATAGGTTATATGCTTTAAAATGTATTTTTTAATGTGTTTATGATATTTAAAATTATCCGGTAAGCGCGCAACAAATTCAATAATTCGGTGATCCAAAAAAGGCTCACGTGCCTCTAGACCTTGGCTCATGGAGGCACGATCTACTTTTTGCAAAATATCGTCAGGTAAGTATGTCTGGTAATCAATAGCCATCATGTATGACAAAGGGGAATAAGACGTGGGTTGTAGCTCTTTGCTTAAAAATGAAGTTTCAAGAATTCTTGTTTTTTTAATAAAAATATCAGCAATTTCCGATTCTGAATACTGCTGACTTAGTCTGTTCATAATGTTTTCTACAGAAGGATCCTTTAATAATAATTGTATTTTTTGGTACCGATTGGAAAAGTTGTAGTGGTTTTTAAAATAAGGAATTTTATCGGCAGAAATTTTTTTCAAAACGGAGGCCAACCCGCTTCGCGCAAATTGAGGCACACTTTTCAATAGATTACCCTGTTTCATTAGATATCCATAACGATTGTAGCCTGCAAAAATCTCATCGCCACCATCAGCACTTAGAGCAACAGTTACTTCTTTTTTGGCTATTTTTGAAACTAACATGGTGGGAATTGCACTATAATCCCCAAAGGGTTCATCATAATAATACGGGAGTTTTAATATCAGCGATAGCGCATCTTTTTCTTCGCAATAATATTCGTGATGGTCAGTTCCAAGGTGTTCGGCAATGGCTCTGGCATAGGGAGCTTCATCCAAGGATTTATCTTTAACTCCAATTGTATAAGTTTTAAGCTTTTCAGTGAAATTCTTTTGAAGGATTGCTGCCAGGCAGGTACTGTCGACCCCCCCGCTAAGAAAAATTCCCACTGGAACATCGGAAACCATCCGATATGACGCAGCAGAAATTAAAAGCTTTTCTGTTTCAGTTTTTGCTTCTTCAAAAGAGATTCCCAGCTTTGGCTGGTTATAGTAATCGTAAACATTCCAGTAGTTAGATATTTCTAGCTTACGTGAGACAATATTTAATTTCAAAAAATGGCCGGGTTTTAATTTAAAGCAATTATTGAAAATACAATGTGGGGCAGGAACATTACCAAATTGGATAAAGGCGCTCAGCGCATCATGATTTAACTCTTTAACAAAAGCAGGATGTTTGTGAAACGCTTTAAGTTCGGAGGCAAATAAAAACAGGTCATCTCTAAAATAATAAAAAAAAGGTTTTATTCCTGTACGGTCGCGCACACAAGTGATTTCATTTTTAATCTGATCAAAAATCACAAATGCAAACATGCCTATGAACTTATGCACACAATCAATGCCCCATTTGTTATAGGCTTTCAAAATCACTTCAGTATCCGATTTTGTAGTAAAACTGTCCCCTGCCTTTTCAAGTTGCAGTTTAATTTCTTTAAAATTATAAATTTCGCCGTTGTAAGTTATCCACAAATTGCCTGTTCGCATTGGCTGGTGTCCGGAAACACCTGGATCAATAACAGCTAATCGCTTGTGCGCAAGACCAACATTTGAAAAAGGTGTTTCCAGAAAAAATGTACCATCACCGTCCGGCCCCCTGTGTGATAGAGTATCAGACATTTTTTTAAGAATCCCTTCAGAGGATTTTTTATTAAAGTCGATAAATCCGGAAATTCCACACATGAGGTTATTTAATTAAATGATATGCGTGTTATTAAAAAGTGAATTTATAGTATGGCGATACAATTAAGGCTTTTTTCAGATGATGCTTTCAAATTTTTTTTTCGCTGGCGGTAGGAGCTTATGGCCGCAAACATACAAACAAAGGGAATAATATCTATGAATATAAATGTGGCTCGATGAAATAGTGTCATGTTCCGAGCAGGCATTTGGTTTGGCTGGCCGTACTGATACTTCTCTAATAACTTGTAGAAAAGAGTTTTTGATAGTTTTGCCTCGTATGCCACGAACAAGGAATCTTTTTTTACAAGGTAATAATCCATGCTCAAGTGCTCATTAGATAGGTTTGACCAGATGGGCTCTACGCTTACATCATAGAGATGCCAGGCGCCAGCATATCTTACTTCACAAAGAAAATGTCCGGGACCTTCTTTATAGCCCAACCCGACACTTCTAAAAGGAATATTCTTGCGATCGAGATTCTTCATAAAAACGATTGTTTGTTGGCTGCAAAGTCCTTTGGAGTGATTCAGAATATCCTCGGGAATTACAATGGAGGAGAAATGCGACCAAAATAGTTTCCCACTTAACCATGCTACCCAATTTTCAGAAAAGGTGTAATCTAAGGAGCCGTGGTAAAACCGTTCTTTGGTAATGGTACTCAAGGTTGAAACATACAGCAGAGTATCAAATTGAGGCAAATGATAAGAATTGTATAAACTATCAACATATGAGTCGAACTTGTTCACGGTATTAAGCCTGGCGAGTTCGGGCTTGTATAATTCATTTAATGGATTTTCTTCCTGTAATTTATTAAATAGTCTAAAAATGAAGGGTGTTACACTAAGTAAAAATAACACAAGGAAAAATATAAAGGCTATATCCTTAAAGAAACGGCTCACGAGTTGACTGGGGGCTTATTTATTGTAATAAAGATACATTTAATTATGCAATTTTGAACGAATTCAACTATTAGAAGATAGCATTGTTAAAAGACGAAAGTAACCTGTTAATCCTATGTATCGAAAGCCTTGTCTAAATTCGGGCGTACACATTAAAATAAATTTTTTAAAAAAAGCCCTGGATTCAACCACAAAGCTTTCAAAGCAAATCTTCCAGCTCGGAATCTTCTTCGTACTTTCCAATAAGATTTGCATAAAATCATATTACCGATAAACAAACTTTCATTTCTAATTGTCAATGGTATCAAGTGCTGTTTTAACAATAACTTATAATATTTTTCGTTATCTTCTATAAGAGTTGTTGTTAAATTATTTGACATGCTGTTGGGGGAGATTCGGTAAAGTAATTTCCCCGCGTTTATATTCAATGAAGAGTTGCCGCTTAGCATGCATTGTATCAAAAAAAATCTGTCTGCCGTACTTGCCAAGCGATTGTTAAAGGTGAGATTGTTGTTGGCAAGAAAGTTTTTTTTAAACATATAATTAGAAGGACAGGTCGTAATTCCGGCAGGATATAATAATACTTCTTTAGTATTACAGGCTCCTTGAAATATTTCTGCACCAATCATCTTGTCCGTAAAATTTTGAACTTGGCCGCAAACAAAATCTATTGAAGAGTTGTTAGATAAAAAAGTCCGGCGAGTAGTTAAAAAGCCTGGCGTCATTTTATCATCAGCGTCAAAAAAAACAATGTAATCTCCTTTCGCAATACTTAAGCCTTTATTTCGTGCGGCCGAAACCCCTGCATTATCCTGGTAGAAGTAACTGATACGGGCGTCGTTAAATGAAAGCACTTTTAATTTAGAATCATCTTTGCTTCCATCATCAATAAATATTATTTCAAACTCAACACCTTCCTGATTTAAAATGCTTTGCAAAGTCTCTTGAACAAGGAGAGAGCCATTATAGCATGGAATTATTATAGACACCAGCCCATTATTTTTCAAAATTTCCGGCATACAGCAAAAAAAGTTTTACACTTTAAAATTTCTTTCTTTTCTTTAGTTAATTCAAAATCGTTAGGTCCGGGATAGATATCTTTTCCGATCATAATCTTCATCAGGTAGTTTTGAATACATAAAGGAATTTTTCGAACGCCTCTTAAGAACAGTATTTTCTCCATGAATTGCCCCATCATATTCCTAATTGATTGTTGCTGATAACGGATGTACTTTTGACCATAAATGGATACTTCGGTGAAGGATTCTTTTAAATGCGTTTCAAATTCATGATATGTAAATTCCTGCGTATGATAGGGGTTTAAAATTTTTCCGGTTGGACTATTAATAACAATGTTGGGAGTTGAAATTAATGCATAACCATTTTTCATGAGGGTTCTGTTAAATTCCTTAAGCATATCCTGGTATTTTGTGGTATGTTCAATTGTTTCAAAAGAAACGATTGTGTTAAAAAAATCGTTTTCAAAACGAAGATGTGTACCGTCCATTATTTCGAAGTGGAGATTCGGAATATTCTTAAATGTCTTGCGGCAATAGGTAATGGTTTCTTCTGAAATATCGCCCCCTATTACGGCCCCTATAGTTTTTTTACTAAGTAATTGAGTTCCAAAACCATTTCCACAGGCAAGATCAAGCGCCGTGCCATTTTCTGAAAGATAGTGAAGTGCCGCTTGGTAGCGATGAATATGTTCTCCCCACCACGGGGATATTTCATTATGGTCTTGCCTTTCAGATGACATAATTATTTTAATAAAGATTCATATAACAACATTATGTTGGAAGCGTGGGATGCATCGAATCTTGAAATTACTTCTTTTTTTAATAATTCTCCCATAACGATCAATTTCTGTGGGTTGTTATAAGCGTGCAGGATAATATTTTTTATATGACGGGAACTATCTGAAACAGGGATTAAATAGCTATTCACATTATCTTTTACGTAATCATTATAATCGCCTACATTGTTACTTACTGCTACCGGCTTCCCAAAAAGCGACATTTCTTTAGCTGCACTGTTGCTCGCGTCACTTAAGGACGGTTGAATAAGTAAATCACAAGCTGCCATGTAATTAACAAAGTCGTTGGTGTATCCTATTAAGATAATTGATTCTGATAGGCCGTTATTATTTATGTATTCCATCAGGTTGTCCTTTTCGGGTCCCTGATCCAGAACCAACATTTTTATGTCGTAGCCATTTTGGACCAGCTCTTTTATAACCGGGAACACTAAATGATGCCTTTTTAACTTTACCAGCCTCGAAATCATTATAAGTCGAAGTTTGCAGGGATAATGGGTTTTTATTTCTTCAATTTTTTGTGGATTAGGAGATTTGTATTTTGAGAAATCGTAAATGTATGGAATGATAGAAACCTTTTTTAAATTAACTTTTTCAAATTGTTCCATTCCTTTGTATACCCCCATTGAAGGAACTACTATTTTTCTCCCAAGACGATTAATTATTTTATCCATTCGAATTTCGTTCGGATGGATATAAATTTTTTCATCAGTAAACTGAACAGATTGTAAATGATGTCTGAAAACTATTACTTTTGTTTTCATGAAAAATTGTGCCAATACCGACACAAAGTTAACTGGTTGTAAATGAGAGAAGACAAAATCAATTTTTTGATTTTTGCAAAAACGGAGGAGTTGGACTATCTGTTTAAAATAACCTCCGCTGCGTAAGGAATATGTTTTAATTCCTTCAGATTCAAGGTAGAAATGGAGGTCATCTTTAGGGCAAGTTGTGAGTAACAAGAGCTCATATCCTTTCTTCTTTAGTTCCAGGATTATGGTCTCAATTGCAACGGTTCGTTTACCGGCGGGATAAAAGAATAATATTTTTTTAATAAATGTCAAATTTATTTTAGTTACTAGAAAATATTTTTAAAGAGGCAATTCCCATTAACAATTAATTTAAAGAAGACCAAGATTTTTACATATTTTTTTGAGCGTGCTGCGATAGTGTTCAATCGCGTCGGGTTCGTTATACTTTAAAACAGCAGTACGGCCCTTATCGGATAATTCCTGTCTTTCGGTTATTGAAAGACCAAAATACCAATTTATTTTTTGTGCGATTAAATTTATCTCCAGGGGTACAATCAGCCTGTTATCAACTTTTGCAACGATCTCTTTGGTTCCTGTCCATTCTGAAACAATTGTTGGTAAACCTGCAATCATCGTTTCAATTGTAGATGTCGGGAAAGCGTCCCCACGAGAACAATGCAGGCATAGGGATGCAGAGCCAAGGTAAGATACATAAGCTTTGAGATTACTCTGCGGTCCGGCAAAATTTATGGCACGGGCAGCGTCTTCCGAAATTTCTTTTAGTAGACCGTATTTAATCTCTTCTGTCCAGTTGCCAAGTATCTGGAGTTTCAGTTTTTTATTAGTTTTATATGCAAGATTGAAACTTGACACCATTAAATCAAGACCTTTATAAAACTCACGGAATTTTTCGGGTCCTGCAGCTATAACCACAATGGTATTTCCTTCCAGGGAAGGAACACATGTTCTTAAAAGACGACTCCTTTCTGGGTTTGGGCCAAGATACGTACAGTAAGTAGGCGGGCACTTTTCCTTTAAAATTAGCTTTGCAAGTTCTTCAGCCAATTGACCTTCACAAATTAAGGCATCATAAGTTCGAAGCGTTAGTTTATGAAGCCAGAGATTAAGTCTGGAAAACTTTCCGGAATGCATAAAAAATAAGGTGTGACTTCCGAGATGTGCTATGATTTTCTGTTTTTTACCCAGAAGACCAAACATTTTCATGATTGGAAAAGTAACATGAAGGTTGTCTATAAGAAAAAGATCATACTTCCTGCGATCTCTAAAAAAAATTGCGTTCATGAACCAGGCGTACATATTAAAAATAATGCCCCTTCCTTTGTCTTGCCAGCGGATTACTTCATCTACATGCCTAAAATCAGATGTAACGGCGCGCGCAAGTGTGCTGTGTACGGGGTGGGCGGTCGGCCGGCCATGCAGATATAAAATTTTTATGTCTTTATCTTTTTCGACCAACATACAAAAAAGTATTTCCCCACGTATTAGTTAGTGAGCTTAGAAAGATGCTGATTCTTGCAATGCACGCTTTCACTTTGCCAGAAAGGCCACGCGCTTCTGAAAAGGAGGCGGGGTAAGGCCACTCGGATTCAGTGATTTTATATTCAAGAGATTCAAGATTAAATTTCTCAAAGAAGGAGAGTTGATTTTTAGCATTCGTAAAAGTGATATGAGTTGGCAGATGCCCGGAAACATAGCCTTTTCTGATAAAATTCATCCATTTAAAATATAATTTACGTGTAAAAAACGCGAAGTTAGAATTACATTCAACGGGCCCTTCAATTACGAACAAACCTTTTTCATTTAATTTTGACATTAAAGCGCCAATAATTTCATTTGGGTTATAGAGATGTTCAAGAACATTACTCATGCGAATAACATCATACCGGTCATTGGTGTGTGATAACATTTCGCTGATCGTATAAAATTTAACTGAAGGAATTTCTTTTCTGAGAGTTTTCACGTGTTCTTCATTAAATTCGGCCCCTTCACAAGTTAAACCGGTATAAGATGCGTTAATTATAAAATTTGCGTTTCCACATCCGTAATCCATTACCCGTGGATTTTTCACCGAATATTTATTAATGGCATCAAATTGAATACCATAACTGGTGCGGAGCCCGGGAAGTTTTTCGTATTGATTTTTCAGCAAGGTTTTATCCGCCCCTCCCTGGTAATCGGTAGGATACATTTTTTGGTAATCATCGCTGGAAGGCAGAGGATCTAAATACATTACACCGCAACCCGCACATGAAAGATACCTGAAAAGTTTATTGTTAAATCGGGTAGAGGGCAAAAACGAAAGGGTATAATTTGTATCGCTACAATATGGACAAGCCATGCATAAGTATATATATAGAATAAGAACAAATTTAGCTTTTTCAGGAGGATTTCATAACTTTTTCGTAGATTATTTCGTTTGCAAAAGCAATGTTTGTGGTTCCAAACCTCTCCTCTACGGTGCGTCTAGCAGCTTTGCCTAATTGCAAGCGTAGTTCGGGGTTATCTATGAGTTGAAGCATTTTTTCTGTAAGGTCGTTCACGTCGCCGCTCCTGAATGTAAGACCGTTGACATTATGCTGTATAACATCCGTTAATTCGGGTATGTTCGAAACAATAACAGGGAGTTCCATAGCCATTTTTTCAAGAAGGGAAATTGGCAGACCTTCTTTATAGGAAGGGAAAACTCCTATGTCAGCTTTGGATAGGATGTTTGCAACATTCAACTGCTTCCCTAAAAACACTATGGATTTATCCAGTGCAAGTTTTTTCGCCAGTTCATGAATTTCATTATTTAATTCGTCAGGACCTACAAGCAGTAATTTCTTGTTCAGTGAAGGCGGCAAATTATTCCAGGCCTTTACCAGTAATTCATGTCCTTTAGGATGGCCTATTCTTGCTACATACACGAATGTAATGGAGTTTGCCATTTTAATTTGTACAGGCGGAAGTAAAGTAAGATTAAGTTTATTTTCAATGAGAACTAATAGTTTATTTTTTCCGCATAACCTATGCTCGTTTATCTCTTTAAGCACACTCTTTGAAACTGCGATTAAATTGTATTTCCTGTAAATTGGGCGAAGAATTTTTGCGAGGAGATTAAGCGAAAAAGATGCTGGCGTAAAACGAACCAGATGTTCGGTATAGATTAATTTACTTTTTGTTTGTTGCGCAATTAATATTCCAAGGTTTAGTTCTCTGGGGTGAATATGAAGGTGGATGATGTCAGGGCTAAGTTTTATTGCTTCCTCAATGATTCGCACGCCTCTTCTGGCGACGATTTTTTTTGTGAGCGTGTGAGCCATGTAGCCCATTAAAGAATAATCGGCCGAATATCTGTAATCAAATGCACGGATTATAATTTTAGGCGAGAGCGAATAGGTTGACAGAAGTTCTTTATCATCTTTAAGAAGAAAAACAGACACCTCGTATTTATCTAAATCAGCGGTAGAACAAATATCGAGAACAACTTTTTGAACCCCGCCAATCCCAAGATCAGAAACTAAATGAAGAATTTTTATTTTATCTGAACCTACCATTAAGGTTTTTCTGAAAAGATCTCTTCATATTTAAACGGCCTTGGATCCAATCGGCCATTCTCCAGTTTATAAACACAGTCGCAATACTTCAAGGTTTGCAATCTATGTGCTACAATTATTACGGTAATATCTTTTCCTGAAAAAGCACTGATCGATTCAGTGAGCATTTTTTCGGTTTCGTAATCCAGGGCGCTTGTAGCTTCATCAAAAATTAATATTTGAGCTTTGTGATATAAAGCCCTGGCAATTCCTATGCGTTGTTTTTGGCCCCCTGAAATTTTTACCCCTCTTTCTCCTAATTGAGTGTGCGGGCCTTGAGGAAGTTCATTTAAAAACACAGACAGCTGGGATTTCTCGATTACGGTTTTAAACAAATCCATATCGATGAAGTTTTTATCAATTCCAAAGGCCACATTTTCTAAAAGTGTTCCTTCGATAATGGTTATGTTTTGCGGCACATATCCAATAATTTGATAAAGCGCTTTAACATTTTCCGCAGTTATTTTAGTGTTGTCAATATAAATCCCACCAGCGGTTTCGTTGAACAGTCTTAATAATATATTAAGCAGAGTAGACTTTCCGCTTCCTGAAGGACCTATAATGCCAATTTTACTTCCCTTTTGAATTTTAAGGTTGATGTTTGAGAGAACTAATTTTTCAGAACCGGAATAATAAAAATCAAGATCTTTAATATTTATTTCTTTTGCAAAGGCTAGAACAATTGGGGCTTCATTGGGCGGTTGTTCCGAAGCAGTTTGTTTTTTAAGATAATTAAACGTGTAATCCGCAACCCTAATGTTGTTTAACGACAATAATATTTTGTTAATAGAAGGTATAAGCTTGTAGAGGGCTACGG
Source organism: Bacteroidota bacterium (assembly GCA_013816895.1). Classification (GTDB taxonomy): domain Bacteria; phylum Bacteroidota; class Bacteroidia; order B-17B0; family Aurantibacillaceae; genus Aurantibacillus. The sequence continues at coordinate 22,930 of JACDDR010000019.1, read as the reverse complement.
CATACATGATTAAAACACTTGCAATATCCTCAATAGGTTTCCCCTGAATAAAGCCGGATAAAAAAACAATAAATAATGCAAACACGGCCAAAGTTTCTATTACTTTAGGTGAGATGTGGGATATTAAAAACGACTCTGAACTAATTTCGGTAAAGTTAGAAGCAGATTTACGGAGGCTCTTATAAAAAAAATTTTTCTTGTCAAAAACGATAAATTCTCTTATACCCTCAAAAGATTGGGAAATTTGCCGGTAAAGGTTCAAGGTTTCCTCATCTCTTTTTTCCGAAATTCTCTGAAGAGTTTTTTTATGTGACCAGTTGTAATAATACACCAAAGGGAAAAGAATGCAGGTGAGGCTTAAAAAAATTCCGGGACTGTATAATGCTATTGATACGGCCAGAAGCGTTATAATAATCAGCTCGTTAATGATGGCGCCAAAGGGCATTAGAATATTATTAGTGAACTCGTAAGGAATTTGAAGCGTGTTCCTGAGTAGGGAAGATGAATTACTGTCTGTATGTTCTGAGTAAGGCATATTCATATAGTTCCTGTATTTTTCCAAAACTAAATTTTCCGCTGTTTTATAAAAAATATTGATTTGATATTTAGACAGAAAATATACCGCGACATTCTTTGCAATAAATACAAGTATAATAAAAACCAACATTGTTAAAATAAATGTAAAGTCATTCTTAAAGTTAAACAGATGAAAGATTTCCCGGGTTAAAGTGTTTTGCTGAATTTTCGCAGGATTTAAAATGATATTTATAAGAGGAAAGAGTGAGGTTAAACTGAGTATTTCAATTAAGGATAATATAAAAGATACGTGAATGGTTCTGTATATGCTTTTTACAACATAATGAGGCAATTCGTTTTTTATCCGTTGCAGAAGCTGTACTAAAAAAGCGTTGGTTATTTTATTTTTTATACTCAAATACTTAAAAATTGAAATTATTTTGTTGACAGCGACTTAGGATTAAAAAGGGTTAAATATAATTTTTTGAATATTGAGCGCGTTGATGTTATTAAAGTAAAGTCAGTGAAAACTCCAGTTGGTTTTAATCGTACTGCCTTTATAAAATGGGCGGCGGCTTTACCGAGCTTACGTTCCTTAATCTCTAGGGGTATTAATAAAAAATAATATTTCCCAATAATTGGCTCAAAAATGTCGGAAAATTTAAAACTAAAGTACTTATTAAGCAGGCTGTACATTTTTATTTTGCCTTCAATAAGAAATTTTCCATGATACTTAACTCCAACCCCTCCGTCATTTAACCTATAGGTGCTACCAATAAAATCCATATATTTCAGTTTGCCTTTTCCGGCTAAAAGTAAAATTATAAGAAGGTCGCCGGTAAAGGACGTGCTAAACCATTCGGGCATAGGTAAAATCGATTTTGAAGAAAATAGCAGGGATGATGTATGGG
>JACDDR010000019.1:0-21493 GCA_013816895.1 Bacteroidota bacterium | reverse complement strand
ATCCAACCATCTGCAATATCTTTGAGTTCAAAAACATCTTGTGTAAGATTTTTATTGAATAATACAGATTCTTTATTTGTTGCGGATTTATATTCCTGCTTGATGAGGGTATTATGAAAACACATTGAGAAGTCGGGATTAGCTTCAAGAAAATCAACTTGTTTTTGCAATTTTAACGGATCGGTCCAGTAATCATCACCATCCAGTAACGCTATGTATTTCGCGCTGGATTTACGAAACATTAAAACAATATTTCTTTCAGGATGCCATGGACCAAGATTTTTTTCTTGATAGAGAACCTTTATTTTTTCAGGAAATTTTTTTTCGTACTCTCTAAGAATATCGACAGTGCCATCTGTAGAACAATCATCTCCCACCATGATGTTCACATTAAAGGAAGTTTGCTGCATAAGAACCCCCTCAAGAGCCTGGGTAACATAATTTTTATGATTATAGGTTACAATAATAACATCAACTAAGGGCGCGGATTGCATTTTACAAAGTTTTATTTCAAAATACTTTTTTCATGTCTGAAGGTGAAGGAAAGTCTGGCGTTACAAGTTTGTCTTCAGGTTTATAAAGGTACGTGTGTGGAAACCCACGATCAATAAAAGATTTATCATAAATATTATTATATCTGAAGTGGCACGACCATCTTATCTTATCTGTTATGTTATTTCCTGAGCGGTGAACCAGTAGGGTTGAAAAAAACAGGGCGTCACCTTTTTTTACTTCAATGGAAATGAAATCTTTTTCATTTGTAGATTTAAGCGTGTGGTAGTCATTTGTATTTTCATATTCGAGAAGGCCCTGGAGGTGGCTTGCGGGAATGATTTCCAGCGCTCCAAGTTCTTCCGGAATATCTACAAGAGGAATCCATACAACTACAGAGTCGGCAGATCCCTGGGTTGTTCTGAAGTCCTGGTGTGGAGGTTTTTTCCAATCCACATCACTTTTTCCAAGCCGGGAATTATTAAAGAAGATTACAGGGCGCACATTAATTATTGGAAACCCCAATCCGAACTCTTTTAATTGGGAAATTATTTTTTCGCTGAGAGACAAACGGTGAAGCGAGATCATATGCTGAAGTTGTTTTCCGCAATAAATCAATTGTTGAAAATCTGAATCAAATAGCTTGTAAAGGGCCTGTTCGAATTCTTTTTCTGAAACATTTAAATTATTTATTAATCCTAAGCGTTTCAGTTGCAGGGTAAATATTTCCTTCGCATCTTTTCGAATAGCATCTATTTCTGCCTTGTCAATAAAGTCTTTTAATAAAAGATATCCGTTTTTTTTATAGTCCGCTAAGTCTGTCATACAAAATAAAATTATTCAATTATTGCATATCCGAATCCACCTTTTCCAAACCCATTACCGTTATAAAACAAATGTTTCTTTCCTTTATATACCACTACATAGGGATAGGCTTGCATTTCCGAATCCCACCCTTCTTCTGACAATGTAAGGCCTGCCTCTTCATCTTTTCTGACCCAGGTAATATTATCAGCTGACTCCGCATATCCGATTTTGTAACTATTTGTTTTTTTTGTGCGATACTCGGCAATATCTCTGTAGCAATACCACATCTTGTAAATACCACCATCATGAATTACAGATGGCCTTCCGATTGCTTCATTTTCGTGTTTGTATGGTATAACAACTCGGTTTGGTCTGATCCAGTCGATCCCATCATGCGATTCCGCGTATTTTAAAAGGTACTGCGGCTCGGCAACCCCATTTATCATTTTCCATTCAGTTCCGCCACAATACCACATTTTAAACATTCCGTCCTCGAAAAGCAAACATGGAGTTACCACAAGGTGCGGCTCATCTTTTGTTCTATCCATGATCGGACCATCAAACATGCGACTAAAGGTTTCCCCGCCATCTTCACTTTGGGCCAGGCCGATACAGTTTCGGTAACGAACAGTTGTGCTGGTGTTCCAACCACAGTAATACATGTATTTTTTATTTCCTACGTTCATGATATAAGAGGGCATCACCCCACAATCATCAAAGCAGCCTAGTTTCCCGAAATCGAGAATTGGTTTGTCGTGTACATACAATATGTCTTTCGGGTTATCAGCACTTACTTCAATATAAGAAGTAAGGGACCGGTTGAAGGAATCGCGGGTGCTGAAATAAATACGAAAACGGTCACCGATTAAATCAACAGTTGGAACTTGCGCGTGAGTTTGCGCCCAGTCAGCCATTTTATCGATGGAAAAAATTAAACCTTTTTTAATCATTTTAATTTTCAGGTCAGTTTGTTTTCTTTTATTTGCTTCACGTTATTATAAATAGGGAGAAGATAGTTATTCCACTTTCCTTCGTGGTATGCTTTCACTATATCTATCACAGCGTCTTCTATAGTTTTCTTCGGAAACAGGCCAAGCTCTTTTTCTATTAGTTCCGAACTTACGCAATACGAGCGCTCGTCCTCTCTTGGAGGCGCGCTTATAAGCTCCAGGTCATTATTTAAAACCTTTTTAATTGTTTCAGCAATCTGCATAACCTCAGTATTATGCCCCGCCGCATTGAAGATTTTACCATTTATTTTAATAGAGGGGGCCATGACTAAAGATACAAAAAAGTTGGTAATATCGTCAATGTGGATCTGAGGACGCTTCTGACCTCCCCCCCACACAGTAAGTCGTTTGTTGTTAAGGGCAACAGCAGTTAAGGTATTTACGCTTAGATCGAAACGCATCCGGGAAGACCATCCGCAAACCGTTCCGCACCTAAGACTCACAGCCGTGAAATCTGAGGAACTTTGTTCTTTAATAAGAACTTCACTTTTTACTTTACACCGCGCATATTCTGTTAAAGGATTAACGGGATCATTTTCATTTACATAATTATCAAAATTTATACCATATACGCCAATGCTGGAAGGGTTTATAAAACGATGAACGCCTGCTTTCTTGGCATATTGTATAAGAGGTAAATAAGCGTCGTAATTTATTTCCCTCGTAAGACTCTGATCAAGTTCGGCAGAGGGATCGTTTGAAATTGCCGCTAAATGAATGATGCAGTCAACTTCATTCAAAGATTGTTTTACCTTCTCAAGATCCCTGATATCCGCCTCTATAAAACTGAACAATGGGTTTCCAAAAAGATCTTTTATTCCGCTATTGGAATAAGTAAGGTTGTCAAATACTTTTACTTCGTAACCAAGATGCAATAATTTAGGAACAAGAACAGAACCAATATATCCGGCGCCACCGGTAACCAATATTTTTTTTATTTCTTTCAAGGCTTTTCCCAATAGTTATTCTGCTTTATGAGGTCGAAATAATCTTCTCTGGTAATGCCAAATACGATTCTGTCCCAATACCGATTCTTTCTGAAATACCAGTTTCGTTGACGACCTTCTACTTTCCACCCACACTTAAGTGTAAAATTGTAGGCTGGCTCATTATATTCAATTACTGATCCGTCAAGCCGTGCAAAATGCAATTCTTCAAAAGCATAGCGTTCAATCGCCATAAAAGCATCCACTCCATATCCTTTTCCCCGGATATCTTTATCCCCCAGAATTAATCCGGTAAACGCATGGTTGTTTTTCCAATCAATGTTTACCAGGTTTATTATTCCTATGATGCCCATATCGGGAGTATCTATCACCATCCTGATATTGTTAAGGTCCTTACTTGCATTTTCAAACCAGGCACGTTGCGAAACTGCATTCACGGGAAAATGCCATCCATCGAGCATGTACCAGATGTTCGGATCGTTCGACCATTTATGAAGTAAAGGGAGGTCATGTTCTTCAATGGCTCTTAATACTACTCTTTTACCGTGAATATTCATCTCAGTTTTTAATTAATGTATATTTATTTAATAATTCTTTTATTTCATCTTTCGAGTTAAACATCAGTACATCGATAATGGAAAGATAAGGAACAAAATCAGAATTTCCCTGGCTATATTTTATCTCATGACTCTTAAGAAAATTTAGCTCAACCCCCTTACTTTCAAATTTTTCCTGTGAATATAGTTCAACTCCGCCGATAGGATTAATATAACATTGAGCTTTTTCCTGAACGCATATATCAAGGATTCTATCCTGAGCTTTCAGATTATTATTATTATAGGTAGCCGAGCTTGGTACGATAGGTGTATTGATCTCAAGATAATCACACGTTGTTTTCAGACTATTTTTTAAAAAATCAGATAAATTTACTTGGGTAAAACTAAATATTGAATTTAAAAGTTCCAGTGCGTGTGGATACTGTGGACTTTTGCGATACACCTGCTCAAGAGTTTTAAAAAATTTATTACGAAACTTATCCATCTCGAAAAGCTCAATTTCATTAATAAGTTTATTTTGACTGGCTTTATGGACTGGTAAAGTAAAGGGTTGCGGCCCTGACGTGCCAAGAATGTTGTTTTTGTTGATCCAGCCGCGTTTGATATAATTCACATCATCATAAATAACAAACACATCTGCAGCCTTTATCAGTTGAAAATAACCAATATAAGGCATGAAGTAAGGTTGCATAATGGCTAGTGTCTTCATGAAATTGTAGGAGCAGCAATTATTCTTTCTCGCAAATAAGGTAAATGCTTGAACAAAGGTCAGGATAAATCATTCCCAACTGATAGCATCCTTCGAGATATTCTTTCGTAATCACATTTGCTTTTAATGCTTCGTCATATTGCGAACCTGAAAGCGCTTTAAAAAAAACACCACCCCGGGTAATGATTTTTAATTCCGCCTGCCTGGCTACGTTTTCGAGTGTATCCAGAGTATAAGTGCAATTGTGTCCATGAAGCCTTTCAGACTCAATTACCGAGTGATTATAAGGTATAAGGCCCATCTTAACAGCAATTTGACGGGAAGCTGCGTTTGCGTTTGGGACTACTAAAAAAAGCCGGCCTTTGTCAGACAACCACTCTTTTATTTTTTTAAGGATTTCCACGGGCTGATCGAGGTGTTCCAAAGTGTGCATCAAAAATATGCAATCGTATTTTTCTTTTATCTCGGCTTGTTCAAAAGTGGATAAAATAAATTTTACCTTGGGGCCAACATTTTTTTTTGCCGCTTCTACCAGTTCGTCAGAAGCTTCTATAACTGTAACATCGTCGTAAACCTGTAGAATCTTTTTCGTGAATTCCCCAATATAGCAGCCCATCTCCAGTGCCTTTCCTTTAATAAAAAAAGGATTGAAGGTGCGCATCATGAAGTCTCGAAGTGTATAATCAAAATCATATGCGTATTTACGCGTATTATCTTTGTATTCCTTATTATAATCTCGTGTAACGTTTTCTTTGTCCATAATTAAAAATAAAAGCTATCCCTGATCGTTTTTATAAAAGCGTTTATCTAATGGTTGATACCATTCATTGAGAGATGTTGGTGTTCGGGAATTAAAGCCTAATACCTGTTTTACGCCAGATGGCATCTTCTCTACATTTTCATATCCTAAATGTCTGCAATAATCAAATTGTTGTTTCATAAAAGGACGCGAATATATCAGGCTCAGCGCGCGGCGAGACCCGTTAGTTTGGTTTTCGCCTGCCGCGTGCCATAGATTGGCATCCCAGAATACAATGCTGCCTCTTTTAGCCACCACTCTTTCTGAATGATTAAAAAAATAATCCTCGGTGGGTTTTTCTTTTTTTAAATGTGATCCGCTCAGTAAATACGTTGCGCCATTCTCAGGTGTAAAATCATCAAGAACGACTAAAATATTCAATAGCAATTTAATATCCGATGTATAAGTTCTCACATCTCTGTGAACGTTGCTTGCGTAAGTATGCTGGCCCCGAAGGTTTAAATTTCCACCGAAGGTATTCAGAATGTAGTTTCCCTCGAAATATTCTTTTATTTCCTCATCAAGGTAAAGATTGGAGAGAAATTTAAAAAAACTTTTTCCATCAGCCAGTAAATGATGGGCGGTACCGGCTGTATTTGTATCTACTCCATTGTTCTCCTGAATAGGCCTTCTGATTTTGTATGACGCTTCAAGATCATTTTTTAAACGTTCAATCAAAGCCGGATCAACAACCTCATGAAAAATAATCCAGCCCTTTTCATGCATTAATTTTTTGTACTCTTCAATGGAATATTCCTTTGTCAATTTCATTTCCTGTTTTGTATTTAAACTCACTCTCGGAGTAATAAAAAATTGCCAATTATATTTGGCGTTAATTCAAAATAATACCGGGGCTTATTCATGTTCAAGACAAGAGTTAATAAGGTTACTGATTTTCTTAACATCCTGCTCCGCGAGTTCATAAAATAACGGAAGAGCAAGTACTCTCAAGGAAACACTTTCCGACACCGGACACGGTTGATAATCAATAAAAGGCAACGTATTTAGAGATGGGTAAAAATAGCGTCTTGTATTGATCTCGTTCTTTTTCAAAAGTTCTTTTACCTCAAGCATTCTTTTTTCAGTATCAAACGCAACCGGATAATAAGCATAATTATAATCGAAATCAAGAGTGGAAGAGGGGCGGGAAAGTTTGCGCCCGAAGTTTAAAGTCTGATTATAGATCTCAGATATGATTTTACGGCGGTCTATAATTGCTTTTACTTTCGTAATATTACAAAGGCCCATGGCAGCGTGGAACTCGGAATTCTTACCATTAATGCCAAGACAAAAATAGTCATCTTCTGAGTGGCCAAAGGTTTGATGTAACTTTACTTTTTTATAAATTTCTTTTGAACTCGAAATAATAGCGCCTCCTTCAACAGTGTGAAATAATTTGGTTGCGTGAAAGCTACATGTAGTTATATCACCGTATGCAAGTAGTGATTTGCCTTGGTATTGCACCCCAAAAGCATGAGCTCCGTCGTAAATAACTTTTAATCCATGCTTTTTTGCTATTTTTTCAATCGCCTCTACATTACAGGGAAAGCCATAAACATGAACAGCAAGAATTGCTTTTGTATCATCAGTGATTTTTTCCTCGATTTTATCAGTATTAATGCAGAAATCGTTCTCATTAATATCTACAAAAACAGGCTTACAATGCTCCCATAAAATAGAGTTAGTGGTTGCAACGTAAGAAAAGGGAGTGGTGATAACCTCACCACTGATATCCAAAGCCTTCATTGCAAGTTGTATAGCAATAGTACCGTTAGTACAAAAAGATAAGCTGCCGACATCAAGATAATCACACAATTTTTTTTCCAGATCATTTACAAGAGGACCATAATTTGTAAGCCAGCCACTTTCCCATATACCTTTAAGGTATTTCGTGTATTCTTCAATTGGAGGTAGAAAAGCTTTAGTTACTGGAATCATAATTGTTCTACTCCGTTACAAAGTGTATTAATGTTTGAGATAATTCAAGTTAAAGTCGAAATAAAAAATGTTCTTTTGCTGAAACAAGTATAAAAATAAAAAAAAAGCATCACTTACACTAATGAAAATTGATTATTTGACCCAAAATGGTAATGAAAAAAATATCCTGGGTTATAAGGTAAATTAGAATTTTTTCTCAAATACCGCTAGCATAGAATTACCCCTGATTTTATTCTGCTTTTTGTTAAGGAAGTAACGAATAATTTCGTGTATGCGGAGTTTCCACACAACTTTTGTGAAAAAGGAAAGACCCAGAAAAAAACGGTTGACTTTATTCCACATATAAACATCTACATTTCCTCCTATTAAGGGTTCATAATAAACCTCAATGAGTTTAATGTCAAATATATTTTCAAGCGACTTTAATGAATCATACGTCCAAAGGCCCATGTGATGAGGTGGCATGTTTAAGACCTTGTTGTACATCTTGTTGTCTTTCATGTAAGAGTTGTTATTTGGGACTCCGATAATTAGTTTTCCATTCGGCTTTAGGCATTTAATCTGGGCTTCTATAAAACCGAAAGGTTGAGAAATGTGTTCTAATACCTGGAAAGAGCAAACGACATCATATTTATTTGGATTAAACTCTGCATGTTGCTGCACTAACTCTTTTTGCAGGGAAATCTTTATTTTCCTGGCGTCTTCTATGGCTTTGCCATTTAATTCAAGTCCAACAGAATTAATATTTCTTTTTTTTAATTCGTTTAAAAAAAATCCCGTTCCGGCCCCCACTTCAAGCACAAAATCCTTTTTTCCGATTTGTTCAACAGCCTTGACATGTTCCCAACGGGAAGGATTGTAGTACCAGTTGTATTGCCCTAAAATCTGATAGTATGCTTCATCACCTTCTGTTGTAAAAGGATAATAAAACACATACTGGGTATCAAGACATTTTAAAATCCTGACTTCACGAAGCCCTTCAAAATATCTGCTAACATCCATATTAAAATGTTTAGTATAGATGTCAATTATTTCGCGGCTTTCTATTCTACCAATCTCGATTGTGTTTTTGGTAAAAGTGATTGGTGAAAGTATTGGTGGGGCCATAATTGTTAGTTGAAACGGTTACCGTTATTACTTCTGTTTCCCCACAAAATCCGTTAGTTCCGCTGCCGTGGTATTGTATGAAAAAATATCAGATATACCCAAAAAATTTTCTTTATCGGTGCAATGGTAATAAAGAAGCTTTGCCGCGTCCAGTTTCTCGCGGTCATGAATGTATGTGGCTAATATTGCTTTGCTCTGCAGGGAAGTATAGCACAACGCAGAATAGGCTTTCTTGAAAAACTGAAAGCGTTCCGCATCGTTGCTGTAAATAGAGAGTTTCTGACATAATTCCGAAATTTCATTTTCACCTGCAGGAGTTGTACAACTATAACCGGTTTTAACTTTGTAATCGGCGCTGTTTTTTAAAAAAAAAGCCAATTCCCTTTTGGAGGACTCCAGCTTAAAGGTGCTGTCAAGTTTATTCTGGTTGGCTTTATCCGTTATGTGAAAGTAAGCAAGTCTGATAAGTTTTAATTTTTCCAGTTCAAAAGCAATATGCGTTAAAATGTTATTTAACTGTGAAACACTCATGCAGTTATTCATGCAGGTATTCTCGGCAATGCTAAACTTATCATCTTCCACCTCCGCACGTTTCATCAGCGAATTCATATATGCTAAGTAAACAGAGGGCATGGCTGTAACACATTCTCCCTTTTTTGGCAGGTTGTTAAAATAAAGCGCCTTTCCTTCTTTTAATTCGCAGTAATTGCCCAGTAAATTATTCCGCAGTTTGTAAGAAGTGTCTACAATTGGCTTGAGTGGCACAAGGGGTGAGGGCAGCGGCCGGATATCCTCCACGCCTGAATAGGAGATTTTAATTTTATTATTCCGGACTTCGATCAGGTATTTGAATTCTTTATTTTTTACAGGCTTCCCTTTTTCAAGTAAGAACACTGTGGTTTTTGCAGAGCTTTTATTTGCTAACTCAACTTTCACGTTTATCGAATCGTCCGTAATTTTCTCTAAAAGCACATCCACCTCCGGTTTTTTATTTATAATGGTGTCATCCGCCCACGCTGTAAATAAAACGCCTCCACCAGAATACAAACGCAAATTATTCTGCGACAACATGGTTAATGCCGGTAACAGGAGAAATATAAAAAACGCAGCCCTCACATTATAAAATTACTCTTTATTTTCTTTAAAATAAGCGAAAACAATAGCCGCTTTGCTTTTCCCTACTACCTTTTCAAGTTCTTCAAGGCCCGCTTCTTTAATATTTTTCACGCTTTTGAGTTCAAGCAATAATTTGTCCGCGGTTTTGTCACTGATGCCTTTTATTTCACTTAGCTCACTTTTAAAAGTAGCACGGCTTCGTTTATTGCGGTGATGCGTTATCCCGAACCTGTGAGCCTCATCTCTGATGTGTTGAATAACTTTAAGTGTTTCACTTCTCTTATCCAGATACAAGGGAATAGGGTCGTTAGGAAAATAAATTTCTTCCAGGCGCTTGGCAATTCCTATGATAGCTATTTTCCCTACCAGATTCAGCTTCCTTAAACTTTCAAGAGCCGCACTCAGCTGGCCTTTTCCGCCATCAATAACAATCAGTTGCGGAAGAGGCAAATTTTCTTCAAGAACTCTTAAATAGCGCCTGTAGATCACTTCTTCCATGGTTGCAAAGTCATCCGGACCTTCAACCGTTTTTACGTTATAATGCCTGTATTCTTTTTTGGCAGGCTTTCCATCAATAAAAACCGGCATTGCGCTAACGGCATAAGCGCCCTGAATATTACTGTTGTCAAAACCTTCAATTCTCCGCGGTTGTTCTTTTAAGCGGAGGTCTTTCATCATCTGGTTCATGATCCGTTCCGTGTGCCTGTCCGGATCGGTTAGTGCCACTTGCTTTTCACGCTCCTGTTTATAGGCCATTGCATTGCGGTAACACAAATCCATCAAATGTTTTTTATCGCCAATTTTCGGAATTATGTATTCGCTGCCCGGCAATTCGATTTGTGGCGCAAACGGGACTAAAATATCTTTGCTGCTGCTGTTAAAGCGCTGCCTGAATTCAAGCATGGCAAAAAGCAATAATTCTTCATCACTCTCTTCAATTTTCTTCCTCAGCTCTATGGTTTGCGCATGAATAATAGCTCCATTATTTATTTTGAAAAAATGGACATAAGCATTTTTTTCATCGCTGATGATGTTATACACTTCCGTATCAGTTACTGAAGGATGCACTACCGTTGATTTTCCCTGGTACACACTTAAAATATCGATCCTGTTTTTAAGTTTCTCCGCCGCTTCAAAATCATAACGGCCTGCGGCTTGTTGCATTTTATCTTTAAGGTCCCGCAAGGCAAATCCAAGGTCGCCCCTTAAAAGCAGACGAATTTCTTTTATGTTGTCATCGTACTCTTCAACCGGCTGCTTGTTTACACAGGGAGCCTTGCAGCGTCCTATGTGAAACTCAAGACAGGGCCTGAACTTCCCTTTATCAATGTTCACCTGATTTAAATCATAACTGCAGGTTCGTAATGGATAAATCTGACGGATAAGATCCAATAAAGTATGCATAAGTTTGACCGAGGCATAAGGACCATAGTACTCGCTCTTGTCCATGACTTTATTGCGTGTGTACATCAGCCGGGGAAAGCGTTCGCGTTTTAAAACAATCCAGGGATAAGTTTTATCATCCCTGAGATTAACGTTATAACGGGGTTTAAGACTTTTAATCAGGTTGTTTTCAAGAATCAGCGCGTCCAGTTCGGTATTCACCTTAACCGTTTTTATATCGGCAATTTTTCGTACCATCAGCCGCAGACGGGCATTATCGTGTTCCTTGGAAAAATAGGAGGATACTCTTTTCTTAAGATTTTTTGCTTTTCCTACATACAAAAGCACCTGTTCACTATCGAAATACTGGTAAACCCCGGGGGTTTCCGGTAAAGAACGGATGATGGATTGGAGATGGTCGGGGTAGGCGTCTATCACTTTGCAAAGGTATTGTTTTTAATTCTTTTTGAATTCAATGCCCTAAATCAGAAAGATAAAAGATTTTATTTTCATTTTATTGAAAATCAATGCGTTAACTAATTACTTTCCAGCAAAATTATTCGTATTTTCGAATTCTATTTTTAAAAAATATGGCAAAATTCAGAAGAGAAGATGCCCTGGATTACCACTCGCAAGGTCGTCCCGGCAAAATTGAAGTTATTCCTTCAAAACCCTACAGTACACAGCGCGATCTTACGCTTGCGTATTCGCCTGGTGTAGCGGAGCCATGCCTTGAGATTGAAAAAAATCCCGAAGACGCTTACAAGTACACGGCCAAAGGAAATCTGGTGGCCGTTATTTCCAATGGCACTGCGGTGCTTGGCCTTGGAAACATTGGCGCTCTGGCCTCAAAGCCGGTGATGGAAGGGAAAGGATTACTATTTAAAATATTCGCCGATCTGGATGTTTTCGATATCGAAATTGATACCACCGACATTGATGAATTTGTTCAAACGGTAAAAAATATTGCTCCGACTTTTGGCGGCATTAACCTTGAGGATATAAAAGCACCTGAGTGTTTTGAAATTGAACGCAGATTAAAAGAAGTGCTTGATATTCCTCTGATGCATGATGATCAGCACGGCACCGCGATTATCTCGGCAGCAGGTTTATTAAACGCGGTTGAAATTGCAGGTAAAAAAATGAGCGAGGTAAAGCTCGTTATCAACGGGGCCGGAGCTTCTGCAAATTCGTGCGCGAAAATGTACATTGCCGTTGGAGTAAAAAAGGAAAACATCCTGATGCTTGACAGTAAAGGGGTTCTTCACAAGGGGCGTAAAGACTTAGATGTTTATAAATCTTTTTTCGCAGCTGAAAAAACCAACATCAACACCCTGGCCGAAGCTATTAAAGGCGCGGATGTGTTCGTTGGATTATCAAAAGGAAATATTTTGAACCAGGATATGGTGCGAAGCATGAACGAAAATTGTATTGTGTTCGCGTTAGCAAATCCTACACCGGAAATTTCTTATGAGGATGCGATTGCTGCGAGGCCCGATATCATTATGGCTACAGGACGAAGCGATCATCCTAACCAGGTGAACAATGTTCTCGGCTTTCCTTTTATTTTCAGGGGAGCTATGGACGTGCGCGCTACTACCATTAATGAAGAAATGAAACTGGCCGCCACCAAAGCCATTGCGGCTCTGGCAAAGGAAGCCGTTCCTGATTATGTTAACCTTGCTTATGGTTCTAAAAATTTGAGTTTTGGCGGCGATTATATCATTCCAAAACCTATCGATAACCGCCTCATCTCCGCTGTATCTTCGGCTGTGGCTAAAGCGGCCATCGACAGCGGTGTGGCAAAGCGTAATATTACCGATTGGGATGCTTATAAAACGGAACTGGATAACCGCTTAGGAAAAGACAACAAATTAATGAGAAGCCTTGCCAATAAAGCAAAGAGCAATCCAAAGCGCGTTGTATTTGCAGAAGCGGATACGTATAAAATTCTCAAAGCCGCGCAGGTTGTGCGCGACGAAGGAATTGCCAAACCAATCCTTTTGGGCAACAAAGAAAAAATTCATCGTCTCGCTGAAGAAAATCACATTGAACTAGCGGATATGCCAATTGTTGATCCATTCCTGGCGGATGAATCACAACGTCATGAATTCGGTGACCTCTTATGGCGTAAGCGCCAGAGAAGAGGCCTCACGCAGCATGATGCGCGCAAATTGATGCGCGACCGGAATTATTTTGGTTCCATGATGGTGGAATATGGCCTGGCAGACGCTATGATCAGCGGCCTCACACGAAAGTACGGACAACCGATCAAAGCCGCGCTCGAAGTAATTGGCGTACAAAAAGGCGTGAGCAAAGTGGCCGGTTTGTACATGATGGTTACTAAACGTGGGCCGTATTTTTTCGCGGACACCACCATGAACACCGATCCAACAGCCGAAGAACTTGCGGATATAGCGGTTCTTACTGCAAATACGGTAAAACAGTATAATATCATTCCAAGGATAGCAATGTTATCCTATACCAATTTTGGTTCGGCTGAAGGACAAGTTCCAAACAAGGTGGCAAAGGCGGTGAGTATTCTTCACGCAAATTATCCGGGTTTGGTTGTGGATGGTGATATCCAGGCCAACTTCGCGGTTAACAATACATTGCTGAAGGAACAGTTTCCATTTAGCACGCTGGTTGATAAGGATGTAAATACTTTTATTTTTCCGAATCTTGCTTCCGGAAACATTGCGTACAAATTGATGCAGGAGCTCGGAGGCGCAGAAGCTATCGGGCCTGTGTTAATGGGATTGAACAAACCCGTGCACGTGTTGCAGCTTGGAAGCAGTGTTCGCGAAATTGTGAATATGATTATTCTGTCGGTTGTTGATGCTCAAAACAGAAAGTAATTTTATCAGTAACTAAAAAACTATCATGTCGCTGATTAATTACATTAAAGGATATCTTACGTCCAAAAACCCCGCTCATGTTGTTGTTGAGGCCGGAGGGGTAGGCTATGGCCTGTTCATTTCCCTTAATACGTTTTCTAAAATCGCGGAACAAAAAGAAGTTCAGCTGTTTGTGGAAAGCGTTTATATTCGCGATGATAATCCAAAGTTTTATGGCTTTTTTGATGATGAAGAACGCGATCTTTTCCGGAAGCTTATATCAGTAAGCGGGGTAGGGGGTGGAAGCGCGCTTCTTATGCTCTCAAGCCTTACTGCTCCTGAGATTGCAGGTGCCATTAACACTGCAAATGTGGCGATGTTAAAAAGCATAAAAGGCATTGGTGATAAGACCGCCCAGCGGATTGTTGTTGACCTGAAAGGTAAAATGGGAAAACATGAGGGCGGAATTACCCAGATTTTGAGCACTTCGTACAATAAAAACAGGGACGAGGCGTTAATGGCATTGATAACATTGGGTTTTCCTAAGGTATCTGCCGAAAAAGCCCTTGAAAAGGCAATAAAACAGCAAGGTACAGGTACCGAAAACGTTGAATTATTAATTAAAGCAGCTTTAAAAAATTTTTAAACCGGGGTGAGAGCAAGCGGAGTAATAAATTTTGTATTGATTACAAGTGCTACGGCTTGCCTTATGGGCGTAGTTACGCGCAACAATACCTATTCTCAGCAGGATGATGTAATCCCTGTTAATTCAAAATATATTCTGCCAGTCGACAGCCCAGTTACTGATCCCGAACTTCCTTTCGAATTTAAAGACAATAATGGCAAACCGCCACAATATGACCCCAAGTCCAAATTATACCTCGAAAATCCTTCCAACGTTAAAACCGATGTAGAATATAATCCAAAGACGGGGACTTACGATGTAAAACAAACAGTTGGTGATAACATTGACTATCGTCCTGAAACCTACATGAACATGAAGGAATACCAGGATTACATGTACAAAAAAACAATGAAGGAATACTGGCGTTCACGCGTGGCAGCTGATGATCTCAACAACAAGCCGCGCAAGGGAATGGTTCCTAAACTTCAAGTAAACAGTGAATTGTTTGACAGAATTTTTGGAGGAAATACGGTAGATATTAAGCCAACAGGTACAGCCGAATTAATATTTGGTTTGAACAGGAACAAAAACTTTAATCCGGCAATCCCGCAGAAACAGCAGAAGATCACCAATTTTGATTTTAACATGCGCATCCAGTTAAATTTAATTGGGAAGATTGGCGATAAATTAAAAGTAACAACCAATTACAATACTGAAGCCTCCTTCGATTGGGAGAATCAGGTAAAACTCGATTACACCGGTTACGAAGATGAGATCATTAAAAAAATTGAAGCGGGAAACGTAACACTGCCCTTGCAAAGTTCTTTAATTAGCGGAAGTCAGACACTGTTCGGATTAAAAACCCAGTTGCAGTTTGGTAAATTAATGATGACTACCGTGTTCTCACAACAAAAAGGTAAGAAGCAGGAGGTAACCGTACAGGGTGGCGCGCAAACACAATTGTTTACGGTAAACGGCGATAACTACGAAGCCAACAAACACTATTTTTTAGGACATTATTTCCGCGATCATTATGATGAATGGATGGCATCCCTTCCGGTGATCAATACACCAATCGTAATTAACCGGGTTGAGGTGTACATCCTGAACATAAACGGTAATGCAGAACAAACACGAAACGTTGTGGCGTTCGAGGATTTGGGCGAGGATACCTCCCATGTTTGGCCGGGTTTGATTTTAGGCGGAGGGCTTTCTAATCCTGCTTATGCAATTCACGACAGTGCCGGAACTTTTCCGCACAACGGCGCTAACAGTTTGTACAATTTAATGGCGAACAATGTATTGGCTTCGCGTTCCTTTACTGCGGCCTCTTCTTTGCTTGCAAGCGCGGCTCTTGTCTCCAATACCAACAACTCCGGCGGTAACTACATGGATCCTTCGCGCGATTATAACGTTATTCAAAACGCGCGCAAATTAAATCCAAGCGAATTCTTTTTTAATGCGCGCACAGGGTTTATTTCCCTTAACCAGCAAATTAGTAACGAGCAGGCGGTAGCGGTTTCTTATCAGTACACTTACGGCGGGCGAACTTACCAGGTAGGTGAATTCAGCGACCAGGTTTCCGACAACTCAAAATTGCTCATCTGTAAATTATTAAAAACTGTTTCAGTAAGTGTAAAGCATCCGATGTGGAAGCTGATGATGAAAAACGTTTATTCGCTGGGAGCATACAATTTGAATTCTCAGGATTTTAAGCTGGATGTTTATTACAATAATATCGAAACCGGGGTGGATGTTCCTTATCTTCCTTTCGGAAGCGTAAATGGTCAGCAGCTTATCCGCGTTCTTAATTGCGACAAGCTGAGTTCAAACGGCGACAGGGTTTCCGACGGGGTGTTTGACTTTATTAAAGATTATACCATTCTCCCGAATAACGGAAGGGTGTATCTTCCAACGGTAGAGCCTTTCGGGCGAAGCCTGCAATCGAAGTTCAGCGCCAATGATTTTCCGGAAGCCAACAAATATATTTTTACTGAATTATATGATTCCACTAAAACCGCGGCTACGTTCATCCAGAATAAAAACCGTTACAAAATAAAAGGCAGTTACAAATCAGCCTCGGGATCAGAGATTGCCCTCAACGCGCTTAACATTCCGCAGGGCGCTGTAATGGTAACAGCTAACGGTGTGGCCCTTGCCGAAAACACCGATTATACGGTTGATTATACTTTGGGTCGTGTGAAAATAATTAACGAAGGAATTTTGAATTCAGGAGCGCAGATCAAGGTCTCGCTCGAAAGTAATTCTTTGTTTAACGTACAGCAGCGAAGCCTGTGGGGTACGCGGCTGGATTACAATGCCAGCAGGAATTTAAAACTTGGCGGAACTTTTTTACGTTTTAATGAAAGGCCGGTAACTCAAAAAGTAAGTTTTGGTGATGAGCCCGTAAGTAATATTGTAGCGGGACTTGATTTTAATTATAAAACCGAAGCTCCATTCTTAACCCGATGGCTGGATAAGCTTCCCTTATTCAGTACCAAGGAAATGAGTACGCTTACCTTCCGTGGCGAGGCGGCTAAATTATTTCCGGGCAATGCGAAGGCAATTGGCAAAAGCGGTAATTCCTACATTGACGATTTTGAAGGTTCAATTTCTGTAATTGATATAAGAAGTCCAAACGCATGGTCGATGGCAAGTATCCCGCAAGGACAACCACAGTTGTTTCCGGAGGCATCTTTATCCGATTCTATAGCTACCGGTAAAAACAGGGCGCGGTTTAACTGGTACACGATTGACCCCATGTTTACGCGTACGCAAAACGGAACAACGCCACAGTATTATACAGCCGATAATAATAAAACTTTTTCCAACAACATGTGGCGTCAGGTTTTTGAAACGGAATTATTTCCGGGTAAAACCCCTCCTAACGGTCAGCAGATTGTTTTACCTGTATTGGATTTAGGTTTTTATCCTACTGAACGCGGCCCTTACAATTACGATGTAAAACCTACCGCTGTTTCTTCAGGAATTACTCCTGACGGTTTACTAAAAAATCCGCAAAATCGCTGGGGCGGTATCATGCGGAGACTTGAGACGAACGATTTCCAGGCGGCTAACGTGGAATATATTCAGTTCTGGTTAATGGACCCGTTCAACGAAGATTACGTGAAAGAAACACATCCTGATTTTGATCCGGCAAAGTTACCCGTTGGAGATCTTTATATAAACCTTGGAAACGTTTCTGAAGATATAGTAAAGGATGGAAGACTGCTCTATGAAAATGGATTGCCTGGTAAATCAAATTTTTCAAGTAATTTACCAATTGACTCCAATAGTGTAGGAAATTTTCCTATTATTCCCGCAACCGTTAACGCATTTTCACAGGATAATAACGACCGCCCTTACCAGGATGTTGGTTACGATGGATTAGGGAATGATTCAGAAAAACGTCGCTTCAGAAGAGTGCTGGCCGATGCGCAGGATCCGGCATTAGGACTTAATCTGAACGCTCCCGCAGTACAAAGTCTTTTAAACGACCCCTCTACTGACGATTATCATTTTTTCAGAGGTGATGATTATGACAGGGACGAAGCTAAAACTATAACCCGTTATTCGCGATACAATAACGCTGAAGGTAACCAGCCCACAGAAGCTCAGTACAAAACCCAGAACACCGGTCAGTATAATACGAGTCATGCCAACACCCTGCCGAACATAGAAGATATAAATCGCGACAATACCTTAAGTGAAACTGAAAATTATTACCAGTACCGGATTAAAATTTCGCCTTCTGATGTAAATCCATCTTCGATAGGAACTAACTTCATAGTAGACGCCTTTGACGGTACTGCTGATTTCGGCGGTATAAATAAAAAAGTAAAATGGTATCAGTTTAAAATTCCTATTTCGCAGTTCGAAAATGTTGTTGGAGGAATAGAAGGTTTTAATTCGATCCGATTCATGCGCGTGTTTATGAAAGGATTTGAAAGACCAGTGCTTCTTCGTATGGCACGTTTTGAGCTGGTGCGGAGCGACTGGAGAAGATATCAGTTTGATCTGAAGCAAAGCGGCGAGTATATTGCCAACGATGACAATTCAACTTCATTCGATGTGTCCGCAGTAAGCTTGCAGGAGAATGGAACGAAAACTCCTGTAAATTATGTATTGCCTCCCGATATCCAGCAGCAGCAAAATGTTCAGACCACCAACCTGGTATTGCAAAATGAACAGGCCTTGCAAATGCGTGCCTGTAATCTGAAAGACGGAGACAGCCGCGCCATTTTTAAAAATGTTGATCTTGATACAAGGATGTTCAATAACATCAAAATGAATGTGCACGCCGAGAAGCTGAATAACATTCCGCTGAATGATGGCGATGTTACTTTATTCTTTCGCGTTGGAACAGATTATAATAACAATTATTACGAGTACGAAATTCCTTTAAAACTTACACCTAAAGGCGTATACGACCCTAACAGCACAGATGCCCGTTACGGTGTATGGCCTTCTGATAACGAAGTGAATTTTAAGTTTACGGATGTTGCCACATTACGGCAATTAAGAAGCGATAAGTATGGATACTATACCAACCTGAACCAGCTTTCCACGCCGTTTTCGCACGACTTCGGGGGTTATAAGATAACCATAGTGGGTAATCCCAATCTTGGTACAATAAAAAGTGTAATGGTAGGGATTCGCAATCCTAAAGGAAATGACGCGCTGGCACACTGCGTTGAAGTTTGGATAAATGAATTGCGTTTAACCGAATTTAATAATAAGGGCGGATGGGCTACTACGGGGCAGATGCAGGCTAAGCTCGCCGACCTGGGGATGGTGTCTCTTGCCGGAACCTACAGTACGCCGTTTTGGGGAAGCGTGGAGCAGAAAATAAATGACAGAAGAAAAGAAACCAGCTTTAACTGGGATTTAAGTACAACCGTTAATGGAGGGAAATTTTTTCCAACAAACTGGAAAGTAAGCTTACCTGTGTTTTATAATTTTGGCCAGACACGGGTAACGCCGTTGTTTAACCCTTTGGATCCTGACATCCGCATGGATGCCTTCAATAATAATTCGGATATACCGGCTGAAACAAAAAAGAGAATACGTAATCAGGTTATTGATTATACCGAAAGAAAGGGATTTAACCTTACTAATATTCGTATCGATGGTTTAAAACGAAAGGACGCGAAACCAATGCCATGGGACGTCAGAAACTTTTCGGTTACATATGCGTACACCGAAATTAATAAGCACAGCATCAGTGTGGAGTCCAACACCAACCGCCAGTACCGCGCCAACATACAGTACGCCTTCACAATTCAGAATCCGCTTACCATAAAGCCATTCAGTAAAATGAAAATATTCAGTAATAAATGGCTGGCGCTAATAAAAGATTTCAACTTGCAGTTGCTTCCAAACAGTTTCGGAACTTCAATGGATGTGAATAGATCCTTTGCCGCCCTTAAGAATAGGGACATTACAAGTTTCTATACAACTGCGAATGATTTTTCGAACCCCGTTCTTTATAACAAGAATTTTGTAATCGGAAGGTCTTATAATTTAAGATGGGATTTCAGTAAATCTGTAAAATTTGATTATACAGCCAACAACGATGGACGGATCATAGAGCCACTTGGAGAAGTGGGACCAAAACAAAAACAAAACAGGGATTCTATCCTCCAGACTTTTTTCCATGGCAAGCAAGGGCACGGCCAAGCTGATTATGGAAAATTCGGAGAAAACACCGTATACCGCCAAGCCATGAACCTGAATGTAACGGTGCCTATTCAGAAAATTCCAATTCTTGACTTTGCTACTTTAACTTACCGTTATGGCGGCACGTACACCTGGAACAGAAGGCCATTCGCGGCCTCCGACAGTATAGGGAACACCATTCAGAATACCAATTCGCATAATTATACCGCTAACTTTTCAATGAACACGCTTTACAATAAGATACCATATTTTAAAAGATTAAACTCAGGGAATAAAAATGGTAGTATGAATAACAATAATAGCAAAGGAAAAATACCACCTGTTTCCAAAGCACAGAAAGCTGTTACAGATAGTACCAACCCAAAGAAGGATGAAAACTTTAAAGACATCCTTGAGTTCCTTGCCCGCGGAATTATGATGGTTAAAAATGTTTCTCTGACCTACCAGGTATCCGGCGGCCAGGGCTTGCCTAATTTTGTTCCAAGCTCACAGTATGCAGGTATGGATTTTCATCAGCACAGTGCTCCGGGATTTTTATTTACAACAGGATTGTATGATGCGCGCATAAGAGAAAAAAGTGCCGATAATAACTGGCTCGCCCGAAACCAATTACAAACTACTCCTTACACGCAAGTTTCCAGCAAAGATTTTTCCTATCGCTCAAGTATCGAGCCTCATGGGAGTTTAAAAATAGAACTTAATGGCAATAAAAAACTTTCAAGGAATGTGAGCGAGTACCTCATCTACGACAACTCCGGCACAAGGGAGACATACAAAGGTTTCGACTTTCACGTGAGTAAAAACGAAACGGGTAGTTTTAATATCTCCACCTTCACGTTCTTCCGGTCATTCCGCGACGCCTCTAAAGGTGTTAATTCAAAATTGTTTAATGAATTCCTGGCCGAACGGAGAAATGTGGCTGAAGAACTATCAGCTTCCAATTCTCAATACTCCGGGGGAATACAAACCTTTATAAACGTGAAAGGGGAAAAAGAAAGTTATATCGACGGTTACCAGGATAATCAACAGGACGTTTTATTTGGAGCGTTTTACAAAACATACACAGGCCGGAAAATAAAAAATTATAAATCCACCTCGCCATTTCCTACCATTCCTTTACCAAACTGGACAATCAGCTGGGATGGCCTTGGAAAAATTCCTGCCCTTAAAAAAACATTCAGAAGTATTACTGTAAGACATAGCTACAGGAGTGGGTTAAACGTGAATGGCTTCTCTAATAATTTATTATTTAATGCCGATGGCTCAACCCAAAATCAGCGTTATCCCATTGCAGTTTCTTCGGGTTCAACATCCTTAAACAATAATTTTGTACCGTATTATAATATTAATGCGGTAACAATTACAGAAACATTTGCACCGCTTGTAAAATTTGATTTTCAGTTTGTGAAGCAAGGATGGACAGGAAACCTTGAAACAAAAAGGGATAAAACAACAAGTTTGAATGTTACCGGCCCTCAGATCATAGA
>JACDDR010000148.1 GCA_013816895.1 Bacteroidota bacterium | reverse complement strand
TCACCAATCCCCGTAAAACGGTTTATTCGATAAAGCGTTTTATGGGTCATACTTACGACGAGATTAGTTCGGAAGTGCCGCGGGTGCCTTACTCTGTAGTTAAGGGAGATAATAACACGCCGCGCGTACAAATCGACGATAGGAAATATACCCCACAGGAAATTTCCGCTATCATTCTTCAAAAAATGAAGAAGACTGCCGAAGATTTTTTAGGTACCGAAGTTACTGATGCCGTTATTACAGTGCCTGCTTATTTTAACGATGCGCAGCGCCAGGCCACAAAAGAAGCCGGTGAAATTGCAGGGTTAAAAGTAAAACGCATCATTAACGAACCTACCGCCGCAGCACTTGCTTATGGTATGGATAAAAAAGGGCGCGATATGAAAATTGTTGTGTTCGATTGCGGAGGAGGAACACATGACGTTTCGGTTCTTGAACTGGGCGAAGGAGTGTTTGAAGTGAAATCAACCGATGGCGATACGCACCTTGGAGGTGATGATTTTGACCAGGTGATTATTGACTGGCTGGCGGATGAATTTAACAGGGACGAAGCAATTGATCTGCGTAAAGATCCAATGGCACTACAGCGTTTAAAGGAAGCAGCTGAAAAAGCGAAGATCGAATTATCAAGCTCCAACAGCACCGAAATTAATCTGCCTTATATTATGCCTGTAAATGGTATTCCAAAGCACCTGGTTAAAACATTAACACGCGCTAAATTTGAACAATTAGCTGATTCATTGATTCAGCGTACCATTGCGCCATGTAAATCGGCATTAAAAAATGCGGGTTTATCCACTACTGATATTGATGAAATTATTCTGGTTGGAGGTTCTACCCGTATTCCGGCAATACAAGCTGCGGTGGAAAAGTTTTTCGGGAAGTCGCCAAGCAAAGGTGTTAATCCTGATGAGGTGGTCGCCATTGGCGCTGCTATCCAGGGTGGTGTGTTAACGGGCGAAGTAAAAGATGTATTGTTGCTTGACGTAACTCCGCTTTCATTAGGTATTGAAACCATGGGAGGTGTATTTACAAAATTGATCGAAAGCAACACCACCATTCCAACAAAAAAATCGCAGGACTTTAGTACAGCGGCCGACAATCAGCCTTCCGTACAAATAGTAGTTTACCAGGGGGAGCGCCCTATGGCCCGCGATAACCGTAAGCTGGGCGAATTTAACCTGGATGGTTTACCACCTGCGCAGCGCGGTGTTCCGCAAATTGAAGTAACATTTGACATTGATGCCAACGGTATTTTAAATGTGAGCGCCAAAGATAAGGCCACCGGTAAATCACACAACATCCGCATTGAAGCGAAAAGTGGGTTAAGCCAGGAAGAGATTGATCGCATGAAGCGTGAAGCAGAAGCGAATGCTGATTCCGATAAAAAAATGAAGGAAGAAGTGGACAAGCTTAACGAAGCCGATGCCATGGTGTTTCAAACAGAAAAACAATTAAAAGAACACGGCGATAAATTACCTGCTGATAAAAAGGGAGCCATTGAAAGTGCGTTAAACGAACTTAAATCAGCGCACGCTTCAAAAGACCTTGCAAAAATTGACGCTGCTTTAAAAACAATTAACGATGCATGGGCTGCGGCCAGCGAAGACATGTACAAAGCAACGCAGAACCAGCAAAATAATTCTGGGCAGGATACTAATTCAGGTGATCAAAAAAGTCAGGATAACAAGGGCGATAAAAATGGCGGTGAAAATGTAACCGACGTTGATTTTGAAGAAGTAAAATAATTTCTTACTTAATATTTTTAAAAAGCCTCAAAGCAATTTGGGGCTTTTTTATTTTTCACCTCCTGCTTTTCCATGCCATTGGCTTTTTCACCACACGGGCGGTTAATAAAGCTTATTAAAAAACAGTGTGTGTTACAAGTATTTGTATAAATTTGAGTAAATCTTTTAATTATGACAAGTTTAAAAAAGGGTATTGTTTCTGTGTTCGCATGTCTGCTTTCCGTTACATCATTTGCACAAACTGCCGATGAGATTGTAGCAAAACACGTGGAGGCCATTGGCGGAAAAGAAAACTGGCTTAAAGTGAAAAGCATTAAAATGGAATGCTCTATGAAAGCACAGGGTGCCGAAATAAAAATGAATATCGCGCAAGTGAATAAAAAAGCAATGCGCTACGATATCAATGTAATGGGAATGAGTGGCTGGAGCATTCTTACCAACACCGAAGGCTGGTCGTTCATGCCTTTTCAGGGACAAACCAAACCAGAGCCTATGACGGCGGATGACGTAAAGAGCGGGCAGGACGGGCTGGAAATAACCGATGATTTTTTAACCTATAAAGCCAGCGGTAAAAAACTTGAATATCTTGGTAAAGACGATGTAGACGGCACTGAATGCCATAAACTAAAAATGATCGATAAAGATAAAAAGGAAACTACTTACTACATGGATGTGGATAATTTTTATGTGATAAAAAAATCGCAGAAAATTCAGGCGAACGGAAAAGAAATGGAAGAAACAACCATGTACAGTAATTATAAAAAATTACCGGAAGGAATTGTATTTGCAATGAGCTTCGTGAGCGGTTTCGGTCAGACCGAAATAGTAAAGCTGGAAATTAACCCAAAAATAGACGAATCAATATTTAAACCAACAAAATAAAAAGTACTTGAAGACCTGTTAGCAGGTCTTCTTTTTTTAAATATACCCCTATGAAAAGAATTCAATTAGTTGTATTTGCATTATTTTTTGCCTCTGTTATAAAATCTCAAACCCCTGTAAACGCAGCCATGTTTGGCATGATGGAAGCCCGTGCGCTTGGTCCCGGTACCATGAGTGGCCGTATTACTGCCATCGAAGGAGTTAATAACGATGAAGGAAAAACTATTTTTATTGGAACAGCAGGCGGCGGAATCTGGAAATCCACAAACGCGGGCGCTTCCTATTCACCCAAGTTTGATAAATATTGCCAATCGATTGGTGCCCTGGCCATTGATCAGAAAAATCCTAACATCATTTACGTAGGAACCGGCGAAAGTAATATGCGTAATTCTGTTTCTATTGGAAACGGAATGTACAAATCAACTGACAGCGGCGACAACTGGAAAAAAATTGGTCTCGACAGCGTAGAACATATTTCCAAAGTTGTCATTGATCCTTCCAATTCTGATATTATTTATGTGGCTGCACCAGGCCCGCTTTGGAGCAATAGTAAACACAGGGGCTTATATAAATCCGAAAACGGAGGCGAGACATGGGAAAAAATCTATTACATCGATGACAAAACGGGTTGTGCAGATCTGTTGATCGATCCAACCAATCCAAAAATTCTTTTTATCTCCATGTGGCAATTTCGTCGCCAGCCCTATAGTTTTAATTCAGGGGGCACAACAAGCGGACTATACAAAAGTCTTGATGGTGGAAAAACATGGAAAGAAATTAAAAACGGTTTACCTGCAAAACCTTTCGGAAGAATAGCAATGACACTGGCACCAAGCGATCCAAAACAGATGCTGGCCATAGTTGAAAGCAATAACACAGGGTTGTATATTTCTTCTGATGGCGGTGAAACATGGAAAAGTCAGAGCGCTACTTTAAATGTTTGTGCAAGACCTTTCTATTTCAGTACAATTATATTTGATCCTAAAGATCCGAAGCGAGTTTATCGTCCGGCCTTTACTTTTGCCTACAGCAGCGACGGTGGATATTCATTTAGCGGCGCGAGTGGCGATGGCGGCTGGGTTCACAGCGATATGCATGCGTTATGGATTAACCCTGCGCATACCAACATCATGTACCTAGGTACAGATGGCGGTGTGTACATGAGTGTTGATAAAGGAATAACATGGCAGTTCAATCATGGTCTGCCGGTGGGACAGTTTTATCATGTGGCTCATGACATGCAGGATCCTTATAATGTTTATGGCGGGTTGCAGGACAACGGAAGCTGGAAAGCTCCAAGCTCAGGCCCTGGAGGTATCGGAAATGGAAGCTGGACGCGGGTAGGAGGAGGAGACGGATTCTGGACTGTTCCCGACGCGGATGGAAAAACAGTTTATTCAGAGTATCAGGGTGGAAACATGGAACGCAAAAACATGACCAACATGAAAGGCGAATTCATTCAACCGCAAAAAACAAGTAAGGAAGAAAAACTGCGTTGGAACTGGAACACACCAATTGTAACAGGAGCAAAGAATCCGAAAAACTTATACGTTGGCGCGCAATACCTTTACAAATCAAACGATCAGGGAAGAAACTGGAAAAGAATATCAAACGATCTTACTACGAATGATAAAAAGAAACAGGCACAGGAAGAGAGTGGAGGATTAAGTGCAGATAATACATCGGCAGAAAATCACTGTACGATATTTACTATTGCAGAATCACCTTTGGATGAAAAAATGGTATGGGTGGGTACAGATGATGGAAACCTGCAATACACGACGGACGAGGGAACTTCATGGACAAATGTTTCGGCAAATGTTCCTAAAAGTGGGATTGCTAAACAAGCCTGGGTAAGCAGCATTCAGCCTTCGCAATTTAATAAGAATACAGTGTATGTTACTTTCGAAAATCATATGTATGGCGATATGCAAACTTACCTGGGTGTAAGTAATGATCTTGGAAAAACCTGGAAACGCATTGCCAGCAAGGAATTCACCGGGTTCGCGCATAAAATAAAGGAAGATCCGCAAAACAAGAATCTTCTTTTTCTTGGCACCGAAATGGGATTGTTTGCCACATTGGATGGCGGAGAAAACTGGTTCAGGATGAAAAGTAAAATCCCTGAATATGCGCTGGTGCGTGATATCCAGATTCACCCGGTAACGCATGATCTTATTCTTGCAACGCACGGAAGAGGGATATACATTCTTGATGATATTCGTGCGATGAGAAATCTTACAAAAGAAATATGGGAGAAAGAGGTTTATCTTTTTCCAACGCCGGATATAACATTGAACAATGGAAAATTTGGATGGGGAGGAACGGAAACTTCAGGCGAATGGTCGGCGTGGAATCCCAACACAACCCCGACAATTAACTATTATCTTAAACAGCGCTTAAGCACCGGGCAGGTAATTGTTGAAATTTATGACGACAAGAATCAACTGGTTCAATCCATTCCGGGAAGCATTCGAAAAGGAATTAATAAAGTAGACTGGAACCTGAGAAGTATTCCGCCAAAGGTAGCGGAAGGTAGCACAAAGATGGACGGAGCAGGGTTTACAGCTCCAATGGTATTGCCCGGAACTTATACTGTGAAGCTAAGGATAAACGAAAAAGATTATACCGGAACAGTAAAGTGTATCCATGACGAAGAAAACAAAGATTTCAGTCTGGAGGATCGGAAGCTGGTGCATCAAAAAGCAATGGAGCTACAGCAGTTATATGCTGAAATTAATAATACGGTGGACACTATTATATTTTTTCAAAAAGGACTTAAGGCAGATACGGTTGCATTTTCAAAAAACAAAAACGCAAAAGCATTTTATGATGATCTTCAAAAAGCCAAGGGCGAATTAATGGCTACTACCAAAACTTCAATTTTTGCAGATGAAGAAAGGTTGCGCGAAAAGGTTTCGAAATTATATGGTTCGTTTTGCGGGATGGAAGCAAAACCAAATTCAACCCACCTTGAATCAATCGCCGATCTACGTAAAGAATATGAAAAGCAGCAGGGTAATTTAAAAAATGTAGTGAATAAACACTTGCCAAAAAATCCGGAGTTTAAAGTTAAAAAGGATATAAAATAGAAAGCAGGGAAACTATTTAAATGTAAAAGAATTTATTTTCTTTTTTTATTCATCATCACATTCAGAATAACACTCGCTATTGATAATATAATAAAAAGGACGCCTGTAATAGTTTTGTTGCCGGCAATCATTAAAATTCCTGCTAATAAAAAGAGGGCCGAGGAAACATAGCCTAACCAGGGTTTATTCATTCCCTAAATTTAGCAATTAAACAGGAAATGTTGATTAGTGTATAAGGCAAAAAAACTTGTATGAAAGGTTTTAGTTTTATATGATCGGTTCCTCGTGTCGGGACGCTGTTTCAGGCATTGCATTCACTCATTCGCTCCCTGATTTGGCGTTTAAAGCTGTATTTTTACTCAATAAATAATCCGCTATGAAAAAAATTATTACGGCGGCAGTCCTGGCTTTGTTTTTTGTTGCTAAAGTTCCTGCCCAAACTGATCCCAAATTTGAATCCAAAAGGTTAATGACACTTTTCAATAAACTGGAAGGTACTTACCAATTTCAGGTGCTTGATTCAAGGGACAAAACAGAGATACCTCTTTATCTTATGGATTCAATTGAAGTAAAGCGGCATGTAAGCCAGGTGGTTTACTTTCCGTACAAAAATAACGTACGCGTAATGGTACTGCCTTATAACGTTATTAATAAAAAAGGATTTGTGCCTTTATCAAGAATCGCTAATATTTCATCCCAATAAATTCCCGTCACTAAACAAAATAAGATGAAAAAATATTTACTTATAGCTCTTACTGCTTTTTTTTATACTCTAAAGATATGCTCGCAGTCCACCAATTGCAACACTGCTACTAATCTCACCTTAAACAACGGAACAATTTGTCTTAATGGAACAACTGCGGGAGCTATTACCGACAATGTTTTATATGGTGGCTGCAATACTGTTCCGGTAAATTTGATTTGGTATACTTATGTAACCAATGGCGCAGCCAATAATTTCACTATCACGCCTGGCACTTTAACTAACGCTGAAATCGTAATTTATTTAGGTGGATGCCCCAGCAGCCCTTCAGGTACTTTGCAAAGTTGTGTTGTTGCCACCGGGAGCAATCCACTAATTACTAATTGGGGCATGCCGGCGGGTGTGCAGGTTTGGATCGGCATTGCTTCAAATGCTGGCGTTAGCGGATCTTTTCAGTTTTGTGTAAAGTCTCTGCCTCCGGTTCCTGGTCCGGGTAATACTTGCGCTCAGGCTAAGCAGATATGTACAACTCCTTTTGCACAAGCTACAATGGGACCTAACACATCAGGCCAAACTCCGGCTTGTTTTTTAAATCCAACTCAGAACGATATTTTTTTAAAATTTACGATTACTCAGGCGGGCCTATTGGCATGGACTGCTACCCCTAACAATCCTGCAATCGAATATGACTGGGCGCTTTGGGATATTACGAATGGCTGTCCAGGCACTTTAGCATGTTGTAATTATAATTTTGCAAATGGCTCCAGCTTAGGTTTTGGAATGCAGGCACAGGCCGGAACAGTAGCCTGTAATTATAACGCTATTGGAACTCCTCCTAAAGAATTCTGCGGCCCGATGAATGTGACCTGTGGAAAAACCTATGCTATACAAATTTCGAACTATACAACCGGCAGCACAGCTGGGTTTTCTTTGTCGTTCTTAAATTCTACAGCAATGGTTACCTCCAACGCTGCGTTTTCGGTTAACGCGCCAACCCTGGTGTGCGGACCAAGCTTAAACGCGGTTATCAATAACGCTTCCACGGGAGCTTGCGGTGAAGTATGGAACTACGGAGATGGCTCTCCTACTTATACCGGAACTGCTCCGCCGAGCCATAATTATACCACGCCTGGCACCTATGCCATTACCGCTAACATCGGGGGCGCGTGTCCTTCTTCTGCTACACAGTTTGTGCAGTTGTTAGCTCCTCTTGCGGCAACCGCAATACCAACGCCTATTAATTGTTTTGGTAATTGTACCGGTTCGGCAACCGTTAGTCCGATTACGGGTGGAGATGGTATATATACTTACCTGTGGAGTACTGGAAGCACAAGCACGAGCATTAATTCGTTATGTGCTGGAATTTATTCTATCACTGTTTCGAATGCAAAGTGTAATAGTTCAGTAACCCAAACTG
>JACDDR010000147.1 GCA_013816895.1 Bacteroidota bacterium | reverse complement strand
GTCCTGGAGTTTCAACTACCTTAACGGCAAGCGGTGCCAATACATATAGCTGGAGCACAAGCGCTACAACTTCATTAACGGTAGTAAATCCAACGGTAGCTTCCACTTATTCTGTAGTGGGTACAGATTCAGTAACGGGCTGTTCGTCTACCGCAACTACGGCGGTAACCATTGATACGCCTACCATTTCCATTTCAAGCCCAGCTTCTATATGTTCTGGTACCATTGCGCCCCTGACAGCAAGTGGCGCAAATACTTACACGTGGAGTACTGCTTCAACCGGTTCTGCTATCGCGGTTTCACCAACGGTAACAAGCAGCTACTCAGTTACCGGAACAAATACCACGGGATGTCTTGGAACACAAACGGTACAGGTAATTGTAAATCCAAATCCTACATTAACCGCAGTAGCCCTGCCTCAGGCTTCGGTGTGTACAGGAAACATTTTTACCTTAACGGTGAATGGTGCGGCTAACTATACTATTTATTCTAATCCGGGAAGTATCGCCGTTAATTCACCGTCTGTAACCATGTTTTCTGCAAGCTACAGTCCAACGGTATCTACCACCTATTCGGTTGTAGGGTCGTATACCAATAATTGCGCGTCAAGTAAAACAGTTGCAGTTACAGTGCTGTCTTGCGTAGGAATAAATGAATTTAATCCGTCTGCCGCTTTTATCAATATTTATCCTAATCCTACAAACGGAATGTTTACGGTAGCTGTTGAACAGACAGGGAACACGGTTGAGCTTGAAGTTTATAATATATTAGGAGTGCTTATAAAAAAACAAAGCGCTGGCTCTGAAAAAATAACAGCAAATCTTCAGGATGAAGCCAATGGCGTATACTTTGTAAAACTCCTGGAAAACGGCAAGATAACGCATGTTGCAAGGATAGTTAAACAATAAAAAAAACAGTAATTCACAAAATTCCCGGCTAAATACCGGGAGTTTTTATTATTTTAGAATAAAGAGGGTAAAAAATCAGGTGTAAAGGCCAAATAATTTTTGGAATTACGTAAAAAACCTTATCTTTGGGCCCTTAATAAAAATTAGATACAATGTATTTATCATCACAAGTAAAGAAAGACATTTTCAAGAAATACGCAGGAAGCGAGAAGAATACAGGAAGTGCTGAAGCACAGATTTCCCTTTTCACACAAAGAATCGACCATTTAACCGGTCATTTAAAAGATAACAAAAAAGATTTTGGTACACAGCGTGCCTTGTTGAATTTAGTTGGAAAGCGTCGTGCCATGCTCGATTATTTAAAGAAAAACGATTTGACCCGTTACCGCGCCATTATCAAAACATTAGATATCCGTAAATAACCCGATAAAATCGGATCGCGGAAAGATCATAAAAGAGGGCATTTCGAAAAAGAATTCGAAGTGCCTTTTTTGTTAGAACTAAAAAACCACATTAGAACACATAGTTTTTTCTATGTGACCTATGTGGTTTAAAAAGCCAAAGAGATACAACAAATAAATATAAACCCGTTCCGGAAACGCCGGAACACAAAACAAACAAAAAAATATGTCACAAATAGGAATTACACACAGTTTTGATCTTGGAGATGGAAGATCAATTACACTAGAAACCGGTAAGCTGGCCAAACAGGCTGATGGTTCGGTAGTGCTTAAATTAGGAAACACCATGATCCTTGCTACTATTGTTAGTAATAAGGATGCAAAAGAGGGTGTTGACTTTTTACCTTTAACGGTAGATTACCAGGAAAAATATGCGTCCGCAGGCCGTTTCCCGGGAGGTTTCTTCCGTCGCGAAGCGAAATTATCCGATTACGAAGTTTTAATTTCACGTATTGTCGACAGGGCTATTCGTCCTTTATTCCCTGAAGATTATCACTCAGATACTCAATTAATGTTATCTCTTTTATCAACCGATAACGATACTTTACCGGATGCATTAGTGGGCATTGCAGCTTCTGCAGCCATTGCTGTTTCTGATATTCCGTTTAACGGGCCAATAAGCGAAGTGCGTGTTGGTAAAATTGACGGTAAACTTTGCATCAATCCTGGTAAAGCAGCATTGGTTAACAGCACCATCGATATGATAGTTGCTGCCAGCGCTACTGATATTTTAATGGTGGAAGGTGAAATGAGCGAAGTAAGCGAAGCAGAAATGCTTGAGGCTATTAAGTTCGGACACGAAGCCATCAAAGGTCATATTAAAGGAATAAAAGAATTTGCTGAAAAAGCAGGTCTTAAACCAAAACGTGAGTACAACCACGAAACCAACGATGCTGATCTTAAAGTAAAAGTCCACAAGGATACTTACGATAAAGTTTACGCGGTAGCTAAAAAATTACAGGCAAATAAAAATAACCGTAAGGAAGATTTTAAGGCCGTGTTGGAAGAGTACAAAAAAACATTTACTGAAGAAGAGCTTAAAGAAAAAGGCGCTTTGATCAGCAAATATTATCACGATGTTGAATACGATGCTGTGCGTCGTTTGGCACTGGATGAAAAAGTGCGTTTGGATGGTCGTAAAACAACCGACATCCGTGCTATCTGGGCTGAGGTGAATTATTTACCTTCTCCTCACGGAAGCGCAGTGTTTACACGCGGCGAAACACAATCATTAACCACTGTTACTTTAGGAACTCCTAAAGACGCGATGATGATCGATGGTGCATTCAATAAAGGCGAGGAAAAATTCTTATTGCATTATAACTTCCCTGGTTTCAGTACCGGCGAAGCAAAACCAAACCGCGGTGTAGGTCGTCGCGAAGTTGGACATGGTAACCTCGCACAGCGCGCTTTAAAACGTGTTGTACCAATGGATACAGGTTACACGATCCGTATTGTAAGCGATATTTTAGAAAGCAACGGTTCATCAAGTATGGCTACCGTTTGCGCTGGAACATTAGCACTGATGGATGCAGGTATTAAGATCAGAAAACCGGTGGCAGGTATTGCCATGGGTTTAATAACAGATGAAAAAGGCAACTACGCTATCTTATCAGATATTTTAGGGGACGAAGATCATTTGGGTGATATGGACTTTAAAGTTTGTGGAACCAAAGATGGTATCACTGCTGTGCAAATGGATCTTAAAGTAAACGGTCTTCCTTACGAAGTAATGGAAAAAGCAATGGAACAAGCCAAAGCTGGACGTTTACACATTATGAACGAAATGCTGAAAGCATTGGATACGCCACGTGAAGATTATAAATCGCATGCACCGCGCTTTGAGCGTATTGTTATACCGAGCGAATTTATTGGCGCGGTAATAGGGCCAGGTGGTAAGGTTATCCAGGAAATGCAAAAGAGTACCAATACAACCATTGTTATTACCGAAGAAGGTAAGACAGGAATTGTAGAAGTATTTGGCACCAGCAAAGACGATGTAATGGCGGCGATGGCTAAAATAAAAGGAATTGTTTCTGTTCCTGAACCAGGCG
Source organism: Bacteroidota bacterium (assembly GCA_013816895.1). Lineage (GTDB taxonomy): Bacteria > Bacteroidota > Bacteroidia > B-17B0 > Aurantibacillaceae > Aurantibacillus. Next base: position 4,505 of record JACDDR010000147.1, on the reverse strand, counting down.
CTATTTACGATGCTAAAGTAAAGTCAATTATGCCTTACGGAGCGTTTGTAGAAATTCTTCCGGGTAAAGATGGGTTACTCCACATCAGCGAATATGATTGGAAACGCATTGATACCTTAGAAGGAGTTATTAAAGAAGGCGATATCATTAAAGTAAAATATGTGGGCGATGATCCAAAAACAAAAAAGATCAAGTTAAGCCGCAAAGCTTTACTACCTAAACCTGAAGGGCACGTAGAACGTGCTGAAACCGAAAGTAAGTAGTATAAAAATAATATCATTTATTATAAGATCCCCGGTAGAAATGCCGGGGATTTTTTATTTTCAATACCTGGTCTACGCTTGCATTTCTTATTTTTAGAGCTGCAGAAAGTCAGATAAATATTTGCGAATCGAAGTCAAAAAATGCGCAGATTTCGACCACTGTTTCCTTCTTGGTATCGATACATTCCGGTTGGACATTTCTAAGCGATACAAAACCCTGCTTCGTCTAAATTTTCAGCAAAAAATACTATGCTTTACTAACAAAAGGATGAGCGGCTTGATATTAATATAAGATTTGGGTAATTTAAATTATCTAAACTAACACTATAAATGAAAATACGTTTATCACCCATCGCGCTTCTCCTTATTTTAGGATTATGCTTCAACATTTCGTTCGGCCAGAAGCAAAAGTTCAATTATAACTTTGCAGATCCTTCGGAAAACTTTTATGTAACCCAGGCAAAAATGAACGCCTATTACAAAAAATTTGAAAAAGAACTTGCTGAAGAAAAGAAAACCGGCACCGTTAAAAACCGTAAAGTTGGTTCTGCAGAAGAACAGGAATTAGCGGGTTATGAATTGTATAAACGCTGGGAATATTTAATGGCTCCGCGCGTATATCCTTCCGGTGATAAAACATTGCTTTCAAAAGCATTCGAAGAATACCAGGGATATGTAATACAGAACTCAGGCCAAAAATTAATTGGAAGTTCCAATTCTATTATGTCTGCAACCTGGCAGCCCATTGGTCCTTTCGGAGATCTTACCGGTGCAAATGCAGGCCGTATAAACGCGGTTCGTTTTGATCCCGCCGGCGGAACTAATTTTTGGGCTTGCGCCCCTGCAGGAGGTTTATGGAAAACAACCAACAACGGGGCCAGCTACGCAACCAATACCGACTTACTCACCATTACAGGTTGTTCGGATGTTGTGTTTGATCCAACCAATTCACAGAACATGTTTCTTGCAACAGGCGACGGAGATGCCGGCGACAACTATAGCATCGGTGTTTTAAAATCTACTAACGGCGGAACCACCTGGGGAGCTACAGGATTATCATGGACAGTAAGTCAGGGTCGCAAAATCTATAAATTATTAATTAATCCATTAAATAAAAACACCATTTTTGCCGCTACTACTAACGGTCTTTACCGTACCATTAATGGAGGAACAAGCTGGACACAGGTTGTAGCATCTGCAAATATGACCGACGTTGAATACAGGCCAGGCGATACAACTACTGTGTATGCAGTGAATACAAACTTTTTTCTGTCTACAAACGGAGGCGCGTCTTTCGCAACTGTTACTAGTGGTCTTCCAACATCAGCTTCTAATAACAGACTGGCTATTGCGGTAACTCCTGCCAACTCGGCCTATGTATATGTAGTAGCCAGCAGTGCTGCTAACAGCGGCTTTCTTGGTTTTTATCAGTCTGTTAACAACGGTACTTCTTTTGCTGTTAAAGCAACCAGTCCTAATTTGTTAGGATGGGTAACGGCAGGCACCGATGCAAACGGACAGGGATGGTATACTTTGTCCATTGCTGCTTCTCCTACTAACGCCAACGAAGTAGTAGTGGGTGGAGTAAACATCTGGCGCACTCTGAACGGCGGAACCAACTGGGCTCTCTTCGCGCACTGGACAGGCAGCGGGGCACCTTACGCACATGCCGATGTGCATGACCTTATCTATAAAAGTGGCACAACATTATATGCCGGAACAGATGGAGGAGTATTTGTTACATCCAACAGTGGAGCTTCCTTTGCCGCTGCTAATGGAAACATGAACATTGCCGAAATTTATAAGATCGGACTTTCAAAAACAACCTACAGCCGCGCTATTACCGGTCATCAGGATAACGGTACCAATCTTTGGACCGGCGGATGGAGCGGAACAATGGGTGGCGATGGAATGAATTGCTTTATTGATCAAACCAATGATAACGTTATGTACGGCGAACAATACAACGGATCGTTTAACCGTACAACAAACGGAGGTGTTAACTGGAGTGCAATTACAACAGGAATGACAGGAACAGGGGCATGGGTAACGCCATGGCACCAGGATCCACTTGTTGCGAACGCAAGTACTATTTATGGCGGCCGTCAGCAAATGTTTAAGTCTACCAATCAGGGAACCAACTGGGCGCAAATAGGAACACTTGGCGGAACAGGAAGTATTGTTGAATTCGCGGTAGCGCCTTCAAACAACCAGGTGATATATGTTATTAAAGGAAACGCTTTATATAAGACCGTTAACGGCGGTGCAGCCTGGGCAGCGGTTGCAGGCCTTCCAACAACTTCACAGTTAACGTGGGTAGCGGTAAAAGATACAGATCCCAACAGTGTTTGGGTAACTTATTCGGGATACAACAGCGCTAACAAAGTTTATCAATCTACTGATGGTGGAACTACCTGGACAAATTATGGCACAGGCTTACCAAATTTACCGGTTAACTGTATCACCTACTGGAACGCTACCAACAACGGTTTATACGTTGGTTGCGATGTAGGTGTTTATTACCGCGATGCTGCAATGGCAAGCTGGGTTGTATATAATACAGGTTTACCAAATGTGAGGGTAACTGACCTCGCCATTTTTTATCCTTTAGGAAAACTTCGCGCAGCTACATTCGGACGTAGCGTTTGGGAAGCTGATTTGTTTAACAACGGCGTTCAGGCGCCAATCGCCAATTTTATTGCTGATAAAACAAATATCTGCCCTGCGATGACAGTCAATTATTCTGACATCTCCACGTTTGCTCCAACAAGCTGGAACTGGATCTTTCAGGGCGGAACGCCAGCCACGTCAACGCTTCAAAATCCTTCCATCACTTATAATACTCCGGGAACCTATAGTGTTTCACTTACAGCGGCTAACGCAAACGGAACGAGTGTGATGACGAAAACACTTTACATTTCAGTTACAACCACTGTTACTTTACCATTGGTAGAAGGTTTTCAGGGAGCATTATTTCCGCCGGCCAACTGGCAGAATTATGACGCGGGTGGAGATAATCTTACCTGGACTAAAAGCACAACAGTAGGTAAAGCCAGTACGGCATCTTTAATGTATGATAATTATAATTTAAACTCATCCAACATACATGATGAAATGATAGCTCCGAAATTAAATTTTTCCGGTCTTGCCACCGCGAAATTATATTTTGATGTTGCGTATGCACGGTATGATGTACAGTATTCTGATACCCTGGCGGTGCGTGTAAGTACCAACTGTGGTTTAACTTATAACCAGGTGTACATTAAAGGTGGGCCAACTTTGGCTACAGCCCCTGATTACAGTGCGGCCGCTTTTGTACCTACAGCTGCGCAATGGCGCACGGATACTGTTTATCTGAACGCCTACGCAGGACAAAGCAATGTTATGGTGGAGTTCCAGAATCATGGCCAGTGGGGACAAATAATCTATCTTGATAATATTAATATCACCGGAGTTGCGGCGAGTGGGCCACCAACGGCTTCCTTTGCTACCTCGGCCGCCAGCCCTTGCGTTAACCAGGCGGTAAGCTTTACCGATCAGTCCACCAATGCTCCTACAAGCTGGAGCTGGTCGATGCCAGGATCAAGCACGCCAACTTCTACTCTTAGCAGCCCTACAGTAACCTATGCCAGCAGCGGTGTCTACACTGTTACACTGATCTCTTCGAACGGATTTGGAGCAAGTAGCCCAATGAGTCAAACCCTGCAGGTAAATGCATTACCGGTGGTAACGGCAAGTTCGCCTACCTCCGCGATTTGTATTGGGCAAAGCGTACTGTTAACCGGAACAGGTGCAAGCACCTACAGTTGGAATACAGGCGCTACAACCAATACAATAGCAGTAACACCAGCGGTTAACACCTCCTACACGGTGACCGGAACCAACGCGAACGGCTGTAAAAATACAGCTGTAAATAGCATAACGGTTAACGCCTTGCCAACTGTTTCCATTACCGGCGGAACTTCTGCTGTTTGTAACGGCGCAACTGTTGTTTTAACCGGAACAGGGGCTAATACTTATACCTGGAGCAATGCTGCAACTACCACATCCATTGGGGTAACGGTTACGTCCAATGTTACGTACTCTGTTACAGGAACCAACGCGAACGGCTGCTCAAATACGTCAAGCAAAACCTTAAGTGTAAATCCTACACCAACGGTAACAGCACCGAATGGCGCAATTTGTACGGGTAACGCTTATACCATTACTCCTTCTGGCGCTTCTACCTATACTTATTCAGGA
>JACDDR010000018.1 GCA_013816895.1 Bacteroidota bacterium | reverse complement strand
CCCTTAGAAACAATATCCATAAGATGCTCATGTTCTATTTTGCTTAATTCAATTTTATATTTTATCATATTTTTTTATGACAAAGATATAATATTTATACGACAATATCAAGTTGACATGACACTAGTGGTAATTTAGTGTGGGTTAAAACATTTGGTTCGGTAAATGGAGAGGGTGGTACGTCTGTTTATATTGACCCTTCTGGTAATATCTACGCAACGGGCAATTACGGAGGCACAATAGATTTTGATCCGGGGCCATCTATTTCGAATTTAACTTCCGCCGGACAGTCGGATATTTTTGTATGTAAATTCGATGCAGCAGGTAACTTAATTTGGGCAAAAAGTATGGGTGGTGCAAGCTACGAGGATTGTAGCGCTATAACACTTGACGCTATGGGCAATGTTTATACTACCGGCCGTTACAATGGCACTGCAGATTTTGATCCGGGCAGCGGCGTGTATAACTTAGTTACGGTAGGAAGTAATTCTAACAAGGCATTTATAAGTAAGCTTGATCCCTCAGGAAATTTTGTTTGGGCAAAAGGCTTGCCCGATGGTACTTCCACAGGCCTATCTCTCGGGGTCGATGGTTCGGGGAATGTATACTCAACGGGAGTTTTCTTAGGCACCGTTGATTTTGACCCCGGGGCAGGTACATTTTATTTGCCATGGAGCGGTATGGACGATATTTATGTAAGTAAGCTGGATATCAATGGGAATTTTGTTTGGGCAGAGAAAATAGGCGGCACAGCTTTAGACGCCGCTTATTCTTTGGTATTGGATGCGAACACCAATATTTATATAGCCGGACAGTTTGAGACAACGGTTGATTTTGATCCCGGCGCAGGCGTTTACAATTTAACGTCGGCAGGTAGTTCAGATGGTTTTATATGCAAATTAAGTTCTATCGGATCTTTAATATTTGTCAAACAAATCGCGGGCGTAAATGGGAATAATATCCGCTCGATCGCTTTGGATAATTTGAAAAATATTTATACCACAGGAGGATATAATGGTGCAGTTGATTTTGACCCGGGTCCTGGTGTATATAATTTAAATAGTTCAATGTTCAACCAAGCTTATATAAGCAAGCTTGATTCAACGGGAGCCTTTGTATGGGCGAAAGAGGTGGCCACTAGTTATTCTTATGGTTGGGGTATTACGGTTGATAATGCAAGCAGTGGTAATGTGTATGTAACTGGCTATTGGTGGGGTGTTTCCGACTTCGACCCTTCGACAAATACTTACACCCTTGCGTCCAAGGGCAGTGGTGACGTATTTGTAGAGAAGTTTTGCCAGACACCCACTCAACCTTTGGCTGTAGTTGGCAATACAGTCATGTGTTCTGGTTTTAACGCTACTTTTTCAGTAGCATTGGTAACTGGGGCTACATCTTATTCGTGGAATCTTCCCGGCGGCTGGAATGGAACTTCAACAACCAACATAATTACTTCTAACGCAGCAACTGGTGGCATAGTTTCAGTGGAAGCAGGTAACAGCTGTGGTTACTCATCGCAAAAAACTTTAAGTGTCGTGGTGAATCCAACACCAACCATTTCAATGGCAGGCGGCGGCATCTGTCCGGGCAATTCATTCACTTTAAATCCAAATGGAGCAAGTACATACACTTACTCCGGAGGTTCGGCCATTGTTTCTCCTACAGTTACAACAAGCTATTCGGTAAACGGAACATCATCAGCCGGATGTATTTCAAACATGGCGGTGGCAACAATTACCGTGTCAAATACGCTTACGGTAACTATTAGCGGCGCCACAGTTACGTGTTCTGGGCAGCCTGTTAATTTAACTGCCGGAGGTGCGAGTACCTATACATGGAATAACGGTGTGGCTAATTCAACAATTGCGCCAACACCCATGGCGAATGCTAGCTACTCTGTTGTCGGGGCTAGCGGAACTTGCAGTAATACAGCAGCATTTACAGTTTCAGTAAACCCTTCTCCCGCAGTTTCAGCAGTAACAAATAATACAATGCTGTGTTCAGGCCAAAGCGCTACACTAACTGCTTCGGGCGCTAACACCTATAGCTGGAACACAAATGCATCCGGCGCTTCAATTGTGGTTACACCTTCCGTAACCTCTTTATACGCTGTAACAGGAACAAATACTTTTGGCTGTAAAAACTCAGCAACAATAACCCAGTCGGTTTCTATTTGTACAAAGCTTGAAACTGTAAATGCAAGGGACGACTTTATGATCTATCCTAATCCAACAACGGGTCGCATTTCTATTATAGCTAATAGAAATTTAAAAGTAACCGTTTATAACACTCTGGGCTCGGAGCTTTACAACTATGAACTAAGAGAGGGCGAAAATGAAATTGACATTAGCAATCAGGCCAAAGGAATTTATTTTATTAAAGTTGGCGATGTAATTAAAAAAATAGTCAAACAATAAATTTAAAATATTTAAAAATGATAAAGCCGCTAAAATTGTTAGCGGCTTTTTTGTTCGGGCTGTTTATTTAAAATTTTTTCTTTTATTCGGACACAACTATTTTATTTGTAAAAACCTTCTTTCCGCTTTCAGAAAGAATCAGGTAATAAATACCGGCTGTAAGTTCCGAAATGTTTAATAGTTTCTTTTCGCTGTCCACTACAAAAGATTTTACGGTTTGTCCAAGGGTATTAATGATTGCACCGGTTCCCCTGAAATTATCTGATCCAACAGTCAATTGATTTTTGGCAGGGTTTGGGTAAATACTAATAAATTCATGAGAACTATAGGATTTCAGTCCAGAGGTGCTGCAGCCTGGTGTTGCGGGGTACGAAACCGCCGTACAGGTATTGGAGTTATTGGAAGTACCTATAACAGTCGCGCCGACTTCTTTGTTTATTAATACTGCTCCGTTACCTACAATTGTAAGGGTAGATCCTGTTTGCATATAAACAAGCGTGGTACTGTTATTCTTTAACTTCACCTGCGAACCGGTTTCCATGTAAAAAACACGTCCGTTATTGCCGGAAGTATCATGAGCAAAGCCTGTACTGCAAACCTTTATACAAAAAGGAGAGGAAAATGTTACCGCAGTGGTTGTACTTACCACCAGGCCTATAGTTTGTGTAGAGCTGCATTGGGATTTAAGAACAACCGTGGATAATGTCAGAGCCAAAGCGAAAAGTAATTTTGATTTCATAATTAAGGTTTTAAAGTTTATTAAAAGTAGTTTTATGGACTCTTTCTGCAAACATTTTAAATAAATAATAAGGCCTCCTCACTCAAAAACTATTTAAACACAAATTTTTTGTTTTATTCAAAAGATGGACTAATATGTCCGTTGAGGCCTTGGTATCAGTGCTTTTGTGCGATCTTTTATTCGACAGCAAACGACTACAAATGATTTTATACGTATCTAAATGATTAAAAACCGAATAAAGTTTCCTGGTCATCCCACCTTTGCATCGTCGATTTGTGACAATATGTTTTGAGCCACGAATTGCACTAATAACACGAATTAAAATATGAAACACGAATTAGCACGAATGACACGAATTAATAATAAGGACCTCTGCGTTATCTGCGGCAGAAAAAAGCCACGGATTGCACAGATTCGCACAGAAAGAGAATTTTAAGAAACACGAATAAAAAAGATTAAGAACTAGGATTTAAGTTACAAAAAAACCTCTGCGAGCCTCCGCGTTTAACTCAGCGGTCTCTGCGAGAAAATTACACGGAAACAAATAAATAATAAACATAAAAAACAAACAACATGATGAACATCAAAAACAACGTACAGTTAGTAGGTCGCTTAGGCAGCGAACCACAAGTAAAAACTTTAGACAATGGTGGAAAAATGGCCAGGTTTGCGATCGCAATTAATGAAACCTACACCACAAAAAATGGTGAGAAAGTGAGCGATACCCAGTGGCATAATATCGTAGCCTGGGGCGGACTGGCAACTATTGCCGAAAGCATTCTTAAAAAAGGAACACAGGTAACAATCGACGGCAAACTCTTTAACCGTACCTACACCGATAAGCAAGGCGTAAAACGCACCAGCACCGAAATTGTAGCTAACGAATTATTGGTAATGAGCTTTACAAAGAACGCCGCGTAATTAAAAAGCCACAGATCCGATAGCTATCGGATGCACAGATTCACGCAGAAAAGGATAAACAAACACGAATTAAAAATACGAGACACGAATTAGCACGAATGACACGAATTAATAATATGAACGAAAGTCTCTGCGAAACTCCGCGATCCCGATTGCTATCGGGACTGCGACCTCTGCGAGAAATTGAAACTAAACTTAAAATCAGTGCAATCTGCGCCATAATTAAAAAGCCACAGATATCACAGATTACACAGAAAGAGGTTACGGTTCAAATCAGTGCAATCCGCGTAATCTGCGGCTAAAAAACACACAACAAAAAATATCAATTAAATAATAAATAAAAACAAGAAATCATGAGTACAACAAACAGAGTACAATTAACAGGAAACTTAGGCGCTAAACCAGAAATTAAAGTATTTGACACCGGAAACAAACTGGCGCGCTTCTCCATTGCAACAAGCGAAGAATACACCACAAAAAAAGGAGAAAAAGCTACCGACACGCAATGGCATAACATCGCGGTCTGGGGTAAGCTGGTGGATGTTGTTGAGGCAAATCTCGATAAAGGCACACAAGTGAGCATAGATGGCAAACTGGTAACACGCCATTATCTTGATAAAAACGGAACAAAAAAATATATTACAGAAGTTGTTGCAAGTGATGTGTTGGTTAAACAAAAAGTAAACGCCTAATCAGTCAGCGTTTATTTTGAGCCTCTGGACCGAAAGTTCAGGGGCTTTTTATTTTGGTAATAACCTTATTTATTTAGGCAAGTAACCTCAAAAAAACATAAATTTAGGCCATGGTTGATTTCTTTAAAAACAAGCTACAAGCTTCTATTGATCTTAAGACAAAATTGATGGCCGACAAAGAGGTGCTGTCACAGGTTGCCGATCTTACCCGCGACATTGTTGAATGTTATAAAAACGGAGGGAAAGTCCTCTGGTGCGGTAATGGCGGCAGTGCTGCCGATGCCCAGCATCTGGCGGCAGAACTGAGTGGCCGGTTTTATTATGATCGTCCGCCTCTTTTTTCAGAAGCTTTGCATGTAAATACCAGTTACACTACGGCCGTGGCAAACGACTACAGCTATGAGGTGATCTATAGTCGCCTTGTTAAGGCTATGGGGCGCGAGGGCGATGTTCTTATTGGTTTAAGCACCAGTGGAAACAGCGCCAATGTTGTAAAGGCTATTGAAGAAGCAAATTCACTAGGCATGGTTACCGCAGCATTTACCGGTGAATCGGGAGGCAAAATGAAAGGACTCGGTAAATACCTTATTAATATTCCAAGTTCAGATACCCCACGGATACAGGAGTGTCACATGATCCTGGGGCACACCATCTGCGAATTGGTGGAATTGAACCTCTTCCCTAAAATGTAAAATGTACCAAAAAAATTCCCTCTATTTTATTGGTTTCTTTTTAATGGTTGCTGCCGCCTTGTGTTCTCAAAACCGCAAGCTCGACAGTCTTATCAAAATTTTCCCCTCTTCAGCCGATACCGTTAAAGTTCAGATTCTGTGTTCTGTTTCCCGTTCTTACGAAGCCAATGATCCGGCTAAGGCCCTTAAAATTGCGGATAGCGCGCTTACCATTGCCAAACGTATTCATTACAAAATGGGTATTGGGGGTGCTTACGGCAGTGTTGGAAGTTGTTTGACTACTTCCGGAAAATATGATGAAGCCATTTCGGCACTTATTAAAGCCCTTAAAGTATTTGAAGCCGAAAAAGCGAAGAGATACATCACCAACACTTACAATTCGCTGGCCAACGCTTATATGGGATTGAAGAATGAGGATAAAGCCTACGAGTATTTTTTAAAAGCCTTTAACATGGCCAATGAAGAGCCGCGTAACGAACATATGGTTGCGGTGGCAAGTGTTGGAGTTGGCAACATGCTTCTTGAAAAAAATAAATTTAACGAAGCCATTAGTTACTATAAAAAATCCGAGCAATACTTCCGCGAGAAAAATATTTCTAATTACGAAGCCATGTGCATTACCATGATCGGGGAAGCATATGTTCAGGATTCCAATTACGTTGAAGCTGAAAAGTATTTTGCGAAGTCGCTGCCTATTTTCCGCACAACGAACGATGACTACGGACTGGCCATCAATCTGGCAAATCTGGCTGGGGTTGAGATCCAACGGAAAGAATACAAAAAGGCAGAAACGTTTTATAAAGAAGCTCTTCAGTTGAATCTGCAGCGAAAAGCCTGGGATAATATTCAGAGCACTGCCCTTGGTCTTGCAAAGGTGGAAGAACTGCTGGGTAATACAAAGGAAGCTCTCGCAAATTATAAGCTCTATACACAGTTTAAGGATTCAGTAATTAATATCGAGCGGAATAAGGCGGTAGCAGAGTCCGAATCAAAATACGAATCAGAAAAAAAGGAACAGCAGCTTATTCTCAAAAATTCTGAACTCGAAAAATCACACTTAAAGGTATCGCAAAGAAACAATCTCATTTACATTTTCGGAGGGGCCATGGTTGTCTTTCTTGTCCTGCTGTTTTTTGTTTACAAGCAATTTCGCGAAAAACGTAAGGCCAACGTTTTACTTACCAATAAAAATTCGGAGATCGAAAAACAGAAAGGTATTATTGAGGAAAAGAATAAAGACATTACAGACAGTATCAATTATTCAAAGCACATTCAGCAGGCCATTATCCCTTCCTTTAAAAAAGTACGCGAGCATCTGCCAAATTCTTTTGTAATTTTTAAGCCAAAAGATATTGTTAGTGGAGATTTTTACCTCGTAGAAAATATCGAAGGACTCATATACCTCGCCGTTGTGGATTGTACAGGCCACGGGGTGCCGGGAGCAATGCTTTCTGTGTTTGCAAATTCAACGATTAAAAACATTATCGCCGGAAATCGTCACCGTAGTGATCCTGCCGGAATTCTTTCAGAACTTTGCAGGCAGTTTAAAGCCAATCTGCAATCACACAAAACAACGCTTACCATTAGCGACGGAGTAGATATGAGCCTTTGCATTATTGACAAAGCAATTAGCAAGATTTATTTTGCCGGAGCAAAAAATGGTTTGTTGCAGGTGATAGATGGGCAACTCATCGAATACGCGGCTAACCGCTGGGGAATAAGCGGCAACAACGGAGAAGAGCATCTTGTTTTTACAAATCATCAGATAGAGGTGAATAAAGGCGATAAGTTTTATCTGAGTACCGATGGATTTATTGATCAGTTTGGCGGACCGAAAGGAAAGAAATTCAAACAGAAGCAACTGAAAGACCTTGTTGTAAATTACAGCGCTTTAAATTTTGATCTTCAGGCCGATAATCTGATCAATGATTTTACATTATGGAAAGGTTTACTGGAACAAATTGACGACGTAACATTAGTAGGATTCGAACTTGAATGATAAACACCGCCATCATACTCGCCGGAGGATTTGGTACGCGCCTGCAATCGGTAGTAAGCGATCTGCCTAAGCCAATGGCGCCGGTAAACGATCAGCCTTTCTTAAACTATCAGTTAGCGTATTTAAAACATTTTGGAATTACACACGTTATTATCTCTACCGGATACCTTGCTGATAAAATACATTCGTATTATGGAAAAGAATTTCAGGGAATGCAGATATCCTATTCGCACGAAGAAAAACCCCTGGGCACAGGCGGAGGTATACGGTTGGCCTTTGAAAAATGTACAGATGAAATAGCACTTGTATTAAACGGTGATTCCTTTTTTGATGTAAGCATTGAACAATTATATGCCCTACACTGCGAACAGCATGCTGAATTCTCTCTCGCGCTCAGGCAGGTAGAAGATGCATCCCGGTACGGAACGATAGAGAGAGGCGAGGCGAACCGGATTATTTCTTTCCATGAAAAACACGGCCTGTCAAAACCAGGTTTAATAAATGGTGGCGTTTATATTCTCGATAAAAAATTATATTTTGAAAAAACAGCTGGCCTTGTCGCTTTTTCAATCGAAAAAGATTTTTTTGAAAAACAGTTGCATAACCTTTCAATAAAAGGATTTGAATTTAAAGGATACTTTATTGATATTGGCATGCCCGAAGATTACACCAAAGCGCAGAATGACTTTAAAGAATTTAAATATTGATAAGAGCTGGTCGCTTTTCCTGGACCGTGACGGCGTCATCAATAAAAAACTTGACAATGATTACGTGAAGCACTGGTCAGAATTTGAATTTATTGAAGGGGTTTTTGAAGCGCTGAAAATTCTTTCTTTTAAATTTGAACGCATTGTGGTTGTAACCAATCAACAAGGCATAGGCAAAGGAATTTACCGCACAGAAGATCTTGAACTCATTCACAAAAACATGCTGTATGAGTTAAGTTACCTTGGCGGAAGAATCGACAAAGTATACTTTTCGCCCTACCTGGAAAAGGAAAAACACCCAACCCGCAAACCCGGCACAGGAATGGGGCTGGAAGCCAAGCAGGATCATCCCGGAATTGATTTTTTAAAAAGTATTATTGTAGGTGATAGCATGAGCGACATGGAATTTGGAAGAGCTCTTGGAATGAAAACTGTGTTTATTTCAGAGGAGGGAAGGGAAGATCCCAGGATTGATTTTAATTATAAATCGCTGGTTGAATTTAGCATAGCACTTACGTGAAAGTCTCCATCATAACCGTCACCTACAATTCCGCCGCAACGCTGGAACAAACCATTTTATCGGTTGCCAGACAAACTTATAAAGACATTGAGTTTATCATCATTGATGGCGGTTCTTCAGACGATACGCTAAAGATCATTGACCAGCATAAAACATCCATTGCTAAAATAGTTTCTGAAAAAGATAACGGTTTGTACGATGCCATCAATAAAGGTATAGATTTAGCTACGGGCGATATAATTGGAATTTTGCATTCAGATGATTTTTACATTAATGAAGATGTAATAAAGAAATATGTTGCCGTTTTTAAAGAAAAGCAATGTGACGCGGTGTATTCAGATTTGTATTATGTAGATAAGAACAATACCGATAAGATTGTACGAAAATGGAAGAGCGGATTACTTAAGAACAATTCTTTCTTAAATGGCTGGATGCCGCCGCATCCTACGTTTTTCGTTAAACGTGATTTGTACCAACGGCTGGGAAAATACAGCACAGCGTTTAGAACAGCGGCGGACTACGAACTGATGCTTCGTTTTATTTATAGGCATAAGATCCATGTGGCGTACCTTCCTGAATATACTGTTAAGATGCGCACAGGCGGCAAAAGTAATGTAACGGTTCACAGCCGCGTAAACGCCAACCTCGAGGACCGGAAGGCCTGGGAAATGAACGGGCTAAAGCCCCGGTTTTATACCTTATATTTAAAACCTTTGCGTAAAATATTACAATTTTTTTGAATTTTTCCCCGGTGGAGCCATCGCGCAAGCCCCTTTTTTGTCCTCCCCCTTGCCCCCTCAAAGAGGGGGATACGTAAAAGGGCAACTGCTCAGAGAACGGAACACTTAAAAGGGCAACACTACTCAGAGAGGGGATACGTAAAAGGGTGGCACTACTCAGAGAGATAGGGAGTACGTAAAAGAACATTCGTTCACACCTCTCCAAAACACTGTTAAACCATGTGGTTTTAGTGCCCTGAATTTCGTCAAAATAGCTATCTTTACACACTTAAAATTCAACCATGCCTGTTATTTCCAATAAAGCGAAAGCCATGCCCGCTTCTCCCATCCGCAAATTGGTACCGTTTGCAGAAGCTGCTAAAAAACGAGGAGTAAAAATTTACCATCTTAATATCGGTCAGCCCGATATTGAAACTCCCGAATCATTTTTAAATGCTGTAAAAAACTGGGACGTAAAAGTACTGGAATACAGTCACAGCGCGGGTAACGAAAGCTATCGTAAAAAACTCTGCAAATATTACGGTGAATACAATATTAACCTTGACCCATCTGACATCATCATTACTTGCGGCGGAAGTGAAGCCATATCTATTGCGATGATGGCCTGCTTTAATCCGGGCGATGAAATTATTATCCCTGAACCTTTTTACGCGAATTATAACGGTTTTAGCTGTGCGGCGAATGTTGTTGTTAAGCCAATCATCAGCAGTATTGAAAGCGGCTTCGCACTTCCTCCAATTGAAGAATTTGAAAAAGTAATTACTCCTAAAACAAAAGGAATAATGATTTGCAATCCTGGAAATCCTACGGGTTATTTGTACACCCGGGCCGAATTGGAAGCATTAAAAGTGTTGGTTAAAAAACACGATCTGTTTTTATTAAGCGATGAAGTTTATCGTGAGTTTTGTTACGATGGAAAAGAATATGTAAGTGTAATGCAGCTTGAAGGGATTGAGAATAATGTAATCCTTCTCGACTCCATCAGCAAACGATACAGTGCTTGCGGCGCAAGGATAGGAGCAATGATCACCAAAAACAAGGAAGTAATGGCATCGTCCTTAAAATTCGCGCAGGCAAGGTTAAGCCCTCCGAGTTACGGACAGGTGGGAGCAGAAGCAGCACTGGATACACCAAAAAGTTATTTTGACAACGTTAAAACCGAATACATAGCGAGGCGCGATTATGTGATTGAGGCATTAAATAAAATACCGGGGGTGTTTTGCCCGAAACCAAGCGGCGCTTTTTACTGCATTGCTAAATTACCAATTGACGATGCGGATAAATTTTGTCAATGGTTGCTTGAAAGTTTCAGTCACAATTCGCAAACCGTTATGCTGGCCCCGGCAACAGGGTTTTATTCAACACCGGGAGCGGGAAAGAATGAAGTTAGAATAGCGTACGTTTTAAAAATTGACGATCTTAAAAACGCCATCGAATGCCTGGAAGAAGCGTTGAAACAGTATGCAAAAATCGCCAGTCAGCCTGCAATTTAATATGAAGGCAATCTTTATCATACCAGTTGTTTTTTCTGTTTTTCTTTTCTCATGCAAGGATCCGGAACAATCTGTAACGCCGTTGGAAAATCATACCGATAGTCTCGCTGTTGATTCCACAAAAGGAACAGTAAAATTAAAAAAAGCCAATGAACTATCGGGTGAGCCCGGTGCTATCGGCGTTTTTGAAGTTCCCGAAATGTTAACACTTTGCAGGAAAGATTCAGCGGCCACCTCAAAAATGGCAGTTACATTTGCTAAAAATTATTCGATTCTTGAAAAGGATCTGGCCTACTTGGGCATAAAATCATCTGGTTCGGCGGGATCTATTTATTACAATAACGATACTTCTAATTTTATTTTTGAGTGTGTGTTCCCAATTGCGGGCATGCCGAAAAAGACACCTAAAAAAAGCACCATCGTTGTGCTGGAAGCGTCTCCAATGCTTATTTATAATCATTACGGCGAGTATGCCGATCTTCATGTAGCGTATGATAACGTACGTAAGTACCTCGCTATGAACGAGCTTGTGCAGGCCGGACCGTTGAGGGAATTTTATATTACCAATCCTGATGTTGTCACGGATCATTCCAAATGGCTTACCAGATTGATGGTACCGGTAATGAAGAAAAAATAATTTTAGTTACTGGATCGGCTTACCGATGCAAAATCATATTTTAATTTAATGATTCGCATGGTTTTGTTGATGTGATCGCGGATCACCAGCGACTTTAACAACGCATTCACCGGGTCAGTAATGTAACTCAGCTCTTTCAGCAGCACGTCATTTTTATAATGCTTTTCTGTTAACAATTCATTATTGGCATCGTACTCATACGTGATCTTAAGAATTACTTCGTTACTGGCATTGCCTTTAAACTGAGCCATAGTAAGGCGGTTCTTTGAGTAGTTGAATTTCATTTCCTGCATGATCCACGCAGCAGCTGTGTAATGTTCTGAGACCGATATTTTTCGTTTAAGACTGTCGTAATTAATTGTTTGTTCCTTGTACGGACGGTTTTCGTTGTTTAAAAGAACGCACTGGAGCTGAGTTTCGGAATATTTTTTATACTGAAGGCTGTCTTCACTCAACAGCAATTGCCCGCCTAAAATAAAAACAGATTTATCCTTGCTGTTATTAGTTTCTCGGAAACGTAGTTCCTTGGTGAGATTATTCTGAGCATCATAACGGTAATACCTGCTTTCGTAAAACATAGCGCCATCGTGGTAGCGCTTTAAAATTAAATTATCTCCGGAATAAAAAAACGTGGTACTTGTTGTGTCATAAATATAATCGTTATGCGTTTGCACCTGGGAATAATGGCCTCTGCGCCTGCCACCGTGAACGGTTATCGTTGTTTGTTTTTCGATGGTTTTCACAATAGTAGTATAATAGAAGCGCGATAATTTCCCGGAATCGTTAAACTCATATGTTTCTACTAGATTTTTATCAATCGGTATTTCGAAATCTTTTTTATCAATTATTTCAAATGTTATTTTTTTAATATTTTTCTTTTTGATGAGTTCCGAGTTAAAGTTGTGCTGCGTCTCAAACGCGGTCTCAGGTGTGCAGTTCAGGATCTGGCCTGCGCAGCAATAAGTAAAAATACTCAGGAGGAGTAAACAGTTATATTTTTTCAAGTTGATCAAGTGCTTCTTTTATTGTTTTAACGGGCAGCTTACAGGCTTTGTTTTCGCAAACATAAACCAGGGTTTCATTTTCCTTAAAGCGGTCCTTCAGTAATGGCAAATCGCTTTTAGTTTTACTTACTGCTAAAATCGTATTTGTAAAGCTGTGTTGGTGAAGTTCCTTCAGTTTTTCATCAACATTGTTACCAACAATTGCAATTTCTTTCAAAGGATACAGGTAATACAGAGCCAAACAGCCCCAATTGCTGTATCCGGAGGCGTAATGCTTCAGATCCTGAGATACCATATTTAACATTTCAAATGCCTTTTTTGAGTAATTTTCGTTGTCAAAAAGTGTTCCTAGATAAAAAAGATTGAGCGCCATTTGAGAATTGGAAGCCGGAATTACATTGTCGTGGATTTCGGTATTTCTCGTAATTAAGCCATCCGAACTTTTGCCTGTGTAATATAAAAATGCACTTTCTTCATTTTTGAACTCTTCAAGTGTGAATGCTGTTAATTTTTTAGCCTCTTCTAAATACTTTTTATCCTGCGTTATTAAATTAACCTGTAAGAGCGCTTCAATTGTAAAAGCATAGTCCTCCAAAA
The DNA here is from genome assembly GCA_013816895.1 of Bacteroidota bacterium. Lineage (GTDB taxonomy): Bacteria > Bacteroidota > Bacteroidia > B-17B0 > Aurantibacillaceae > Aurantibacillus. The sequence goes on along the minus strand of JACDDR010000018.1, from coordinate 35,418 downwards.
AACCGTCAATCTTTGCTTTTCCGTTTTTAAAAGTTCGGAATAACTTACCATTATCTTGAGTAAGCCGCGTGAGAATAAACTGCGCGGAGCTAACAGCAACTTTTTTATAATGTTCATCTCCAAAAATCAGATATGCTTTTGCGTAAGCAGTACACATCATGGCGTTCCAGGATGTAATGGTTTTATCATCAAGACCGGGCTTTACGCGGGTTTCCGCTTTCTTTAAAAGTTTCGTCCTGCAGTTCTCTATTTTTTGTTCAATGACCTCGCTACTTAAATTGAACTTCACCGAAATTTCAGCAGCATTTTCATTCCGCATTAATATATAGTTATCGTGTTCCCAATAACCTACTTCATTCACCTGGTAATAATCTGCAAACAGATCGAAGTCGTCTTTCAAAATAGTGTGAAGGTCTTCTTTTGTCCATACATAGTATTTTCCTTCTTCGCCTTCAATATCGGCATCGTAGGCCGAATAAAAATACCCTTCGCTGTTATACCATTCCTTTTCAATAAAATCAAGCGTTTGTGTGACCACCTGTTTATAAAGTTTGTTTTGCGAATGCTGGTAAGCTTCGCAGTATAACGAAATTAGCTGGGCGTTGTCGTAAAGCATTTTTTCAAAGTGTGGTACTTTCCAGATCACATCAACACTGTAACGCGAAAAACCTCCGCGTAACTGATCGTAAATGCCGCCATGAGCCATCTGCAGCAGGGTTAAATGCACGTGATCAAGCACGTAGTTGTCTTTTTGCAATAAAGCGTAACGCAAAAGAAATAAATAATTATTGGGAAGTGGAAACTTGGGAGCCTTATCGGGCCCGCCAAAAGAATCATCAAAACGCTCTTTCCATTTTTCAACGGCATCCGCAAGAACATCTTTACTGATTTTTAATTCGCTCTTTTTCTGCGTAGTAATTAGTTCCGATTGTTTTAAGCCATCGGTTAAATTTTGAGCGTATTCAATTACCTTTAATGGCTCTTTTTTTTGAAGTTCGGCTAAGTTCAGGAGCACGTTGGCCCATTGCTGCATATTAAAGTAAGTTCCGCCATAAACAGGCCTTCCGTCAGGCAAAGCAAAACAATTAAGTGGCCAGCCTCCCTGGCCCGTCATGAGTTGCACAGCCTGCATGTAAATCATGTCCACATCACTTCGTTCTTCCCGGTCAACTTTAATATTAATAAAGTTTTCGTTCATTAATTTAGCGATGTTTTCGTCTTCAAAGCTTTCGTGTTCCATTACGTGGCACCAATGACAAGCGCTGTAGCCAATGCTGATCAACACCAGTTTGTTCTCGGTTTTCGCCCTCTCAAATGCCTCAGAAGAGAACGGTACCCAGTTAACAGGGTTATGAGCGTGTTGTAAAAGATAAGGGCTGCTTTCGTGAACGAGTTCATTGGTATGTGTAGGTTGCTTGGGCATTTTGCAAAGGTAAGCCATCCTCTTTAAACAAAAAAAAGCACAACCATTTCGGATGCGCTTTTTAGGACATTAAAACACTTTTAATGTTAATTTTTAATCGCGTTGCCAGTCGGAGTGAAGTGAAGGATAAAGGAATTACAAGCTTTTTCCTCGCTCAAAGTCAACAGCTAATACTAACAAATAATCCTTAATTTTGATGCGAGCAGAATCGCATATGAAAAAAATATACTGGATAATTATAATAGGTGTGGTAATCGTTTCAGGGGTAATTATCATGCAGGTAATGAAGGGAAGCGCGCCGCTTGAAATTTATACCGAACAGGCACAGGTGCGCGATATTATTGAAGTGGTTTCTGCTACAGGAAAAATTCAACCGGAAACGGAATTGAAATTGAGTAGTGATGTAAGCGGTGAAATTACCGAAATGAAAGTGAAAGAAGGGGACCAGGTTAAGAAAGGTGATCTTCTTTGCCGCATTAAACCAGATCTTTATATGAGTGCCATTGACCGGGTGAGCGCAACGGTTAATACAACAAAGGCAAATCTAACAACCACTAAAGCGCAACTCGATCAGGCAAAGGCAAATCTTGCTAACGCAGAAACATCCTTTAAAAGAAGTCAGAAACTCTTTGAGCAGGCTGCGGTTTCACAGCAGGAGTTCGAAGCCGCCAAAGCTCAATACGAAGCTTCAAAGGCGAATGTAGCAGCCATGGAAGCCAATGTAAATGCCGGCGAATATAACATTCAAAGCACGCAGGCTTCTTTGAAGGAAGCTGCCACCAACCTTGAAAAAACATTTATTTACGCGCCGGTAGACGGAACCATCTCCAAACTAAGTGTGGAAAAAGGCGAGCGGGTAGTTGGTGTAAGCGGGATGGCGGGCACTGAAATACTCCGGCTTGCCAATTTAAATGAAATGGAAGTAAGTGTTGAAGTGAATGAAAACGATATTATTAAAGTTCATAAAAATGATACGGCATTGATTGAGGTGGACGCTTACATGGATAAAAAATTTAAGGGCATTGTTACAGAAATAGCCAACTCTTCCAACAGCACAGGTATTTCAATTGATCAGGTAACAAATTTTGTGGTGAAGATCAGAATGCTTCGTGAATCCTACGGCTATCTTATCAACGAAAAAAATCCGGTGCCTTTCCGTCCGGGAATGAGTGCCAGTGTAGATATTCAAACTACCCGCGCTTATAAGGTGATGTCGGTTCCAATACAGGCTGTAACAACGCGTAACAATGATTCGCTTGAAACGGCGCAGGGAAATGATGAAGATCGTCAGGTAACAGTAAAAAATGACAATACTGAAAAGCAAAACAAAAAAGAAGAAACAAAAATTACTGAACTTATTTTTGTTTTGGAAAACGGCGTAGCCAAACAAAAGGAAATAAAAACAGGTATACAGGACAATGATTATATTGAAATAAAGAGCGGAATTAGAAAAGGAGATGAAATTATCAGCGGACCTTATAGCGCGGTTTCGAAATCGCTAAAGGAGGGGACTAAGATTAAGAAGGTCCGTAAAGAAGATCTCTATAAAACCGAAAAATAAGTGTGTTTCATTTTGAATATCGAAACAGCTACCACTGTTTGTTCAGTTTCTGTTTCCAGCAAAGACCAGGTAATAACATACCAGGAAGTAAATGGTGGTTATACGCACGCTGAAAATCTGCATGTTTTTATTAAAGAAGTTATAGCCCAGGCCGGCCTCCAGTTTAACCAGCTTGGAGCGGTTTCCGTTAGCAAAGGACCAGGCTCCTATACTGGATTGCGCATAGGCGTGAGCGCTGCCAAAGGACTGGCGTATGCTCTCAATATTCCGCTCATCGCATTGGATACTATGAAGATCATGACAAAATCGGCCACTAACAAAGCAGGAGTGAATGGCTTGTATTGTCCGATGCTGGATGCCCGCAGAATGGAAGTGTACTGCGCGCTATATGACGCTCAACTGGAAACCATTTTACCGGTAACCGCTTTGATTGTGGATGAAGCATCCGTACAGCAATTCAGCAAGGGTCAGCAAATTTTTTTCTTTGGCGACGGTATGCAAAAATGTAAGACATTATTAGAATCCATTCCCAGCGCTGAATTCATCCAGGATGTTATTCCTTCTTCCGAAAACATGGCTGAACTTTCATTTAAAGCTTATGAAGAAAAACGTTTTGAGGATGTGGCGTACTTTGAACCTTATTACCTGAAGGAGTTCCTGATCACATCGAAAAAGAAATAAAATTATTGTGTTTAGGAAATACTTTGTTTTACTATTAATTGTTATTTCATCGTTGGATCTCTGTTGTCAGGTTCTGAAGGGTAAAATTATTGATGCGGGCAACAGGCAACCTGTTTCTTTTGCGGTGATTGCGATCGGTAATTCAAATAACGGCACTACCGCCGACCTGGATGGCAATTTTTCTTTAACACCGGGAGATGAGAAAACCATCAGCATTCATGTGATCGGATATTTGAAAAAAACAATTGCGGTTAGTGAGCTCAACCTTGGAATCATAAATATTATAAAATTACAACCCGGGGAGATCAGCCTGCAGGAAATCGTAGTCCGGCCAAAAGAAAATCCTGCAATACCAATCATAAAAAAAGTAATTGACAATAAACCCGAAAACGATATTGCCAACCTCAAACATTATCTGTGTAAAACATATGCCAAAACATATTTCACGCTGAGCGACAGGAATGGCGAGGAAGATTTTTACAATGCTGATTCCGTAAAATTTAAAAAATCGAAAGATATGCTTGAAAAAACGTATCTGTTTTTTATGGAGTCAGTAACCGAAAAAAAATATACCTACAAAGGAAACATGCAGGAAAAAGTATTGTCCTCGCGTGTTTCGGGTTTTAAAAGCGCTCCCTTTAGTTCCTTCGCTTCGCAACTTCAGTCCTTTACTTTCTATGGAGATAATATTGAACTCATGGGAATTAAGTACGTTAGTCCTTTAACCAGCGGTACATTTAAGCGGTATGAATTTGACATTACCGACACTGTTCTGTGGGGCTCGGATACCACGATTCTGATACGGTTCTATCCCAAAAAAAATCACTCGTTCAATGCTATGAAAGGTGTTTTGTACATCAGTAAAAGTAAATACGTACTCGCCAACGTAATGGCCGAGCCTGCCGAAATTAAAAAAGATGGTACCGGTATTAAAGTACAGCAATTATATGAGAAGGTAGATCCGCTGCATTGGTTCCCTGTTCAGGCAAATACCGAAATTCTTTTTTATGGCGTTGGGGTTAGTCCAGATAAAAACACTGGCGATCCTAAAGGCATTATTATGAAAGGTGTGAGCAAGCTCTACGTGAAAGATATTAAACTTGATACCGTTATCAGGATTAAAAATAAAAGCGTGATGGCATTCAATGGGGATAATTTTGATAAGAAGGATGAAAAATTCTGGAACACATACCGGGTCGATTCACTGAATGCAAAAGAAAAAAGAAGTTATAAATTAATTGACAGCATAGGCTCGAAGGCGAAATTTGATCAGAAGCTGAAATGGTTTGTGGCCCTTACTACCGGCAAGTGGAACCTTGGTTACGCGGATATAGATTTAAAACACCTTGTACGCTTCAATGATTACGAAAGTGTAAGGCCGGGATTTGGTTTAAGCACCAGTAATAAATTATCAAAATGGTTCTGTGTGAGTGCCTATGGAGGTTACGGAATAAAAGACAAAGCTTTCAAATACGGAGGCTCGGCCCGGATTAATCTGAACGACAGACAAAGTACTTATGTTCTTGTCGAAGCTGCAAGCGAAGTAATTGAAAGTGCTGGGACGTTTTTTCTGGGCGAGAATGCTGCACTCATCAGCACCGAAAATATTCGTCCGCTGTTAATTTCCAGAATGGATAAAGTGAATTTTGCGAAAGCAAGCTTTAATACCTCTGTTCGGAATAGTGTGAAGGTTTCTCTTTATGCGCAGACGCAGGTGAGGCAATCTCCTTTTGGATACTATAGAAATTATGGAAATTCTTTAACGAGTGAACAAACTAATTTTATTGTTAACGAAGCGGGCTTGCAGCTGAGGTATTGGCCTGGTGAAAAGTTCGCAGAGAGTTTTGGTCAGCTCGTATCTCTTGGCAGCAAGCACCCTGTGTTTTCATTAAATATTTCTGAAGGCCTATTGAACAAAGTAGACGTATACCAAGGCCAGTTTTCTTACACCAAAATAGATTTACGTATCGATCATAAAATAAATTTTAAAGTCAAAGGCTACATCTCCTATCAACTGCAAGCCGGAAAAGTTTTTGGCGATGTGCCTTATTTTTTGCAATACAACAACAAGGGCTCACGAACAGATAGTTATTACATAAGTGCCGAGAAAACGTTCGAAACCATGTATCTGAATGAATTCATCAGTACGCAATACGCGGCGTTGTTTTTTTCCATTAATTCAGGTCAGCTTGTGAAAGCGAATAAGTATTGCAATCCTGAGATTGAAGTGGTGCATAATTATGGAATCGGAACTCTGCAGAACCGTGAAAAGCTCACAAACATCGAATTGAATGACATCAGTAAGGGATATTCTGAAGCAGGCCTGCGGTTTAAAAACCTTATTAAATCAGGAGTAAGTTCTTTTGGTGCAGCTGTTTTTTACCGATACGGAAATTACGCTTACGAGACCATTGAAAAGAACCTCACCTATAAACTCGTTATTGGTTTTGTTTTTTAATAAGGTCATTTAAGATAAGTTTTTGATTTTTCTGAATAGAAACTTCCTTCGGCAGCAATCTGCTTAAATGATTCAAGTGCTTCTGTTTTATCTCCGTTCTCAAACAGGCAACAGGCTTTGTAGTAAAGGGCTTCATTTAAGAAGGTGTTATTTTGATCACGGATACAATCATTGTAAAAGTGAGTCGCAGCTGTGTATTCTTTCCGGTAATAACGGCACATCCCCGAATAAAATTTCGCGTTAATGTCTTCAGGATTAATCTCCAGAATAACCTGCAACGCTGCCAAACACTGATTGTAGTCTTTCTGTTTAAAAAGCAGCATGGCATCCCCAATGGCCTGGTGTAAATAGTAGGGCGCTTTTGGCATTAAAAGATTATCGTATTTGCCTTTTTCTTCCGCGTTGGAGTAGGAGGGGTCAAGGCCTTCCTTTACGGGAAGCTTTACAAAATTATTCCGCCTGAAATACAGTGAAGAATAGTTTGTTATTTTTAGATCATGTAAAAAAATAACGGGGGCATTTTGAATGTATTTAACCTGTGTTTCGTTAATTTCTTCGGGAACTGTTACCAGCGGTTCAATAGGAATGGTGCTTATCACAGGAACTGTATCAATACTATTTATTACCTGAGAGGATGTTTGGAAGTGGTGGTGGGTTGTTGAAGAATGAAGAACAAAATTATCCGGTGTGATTTTAACCGTATCAAGTGCAATGGCATATGACTTGTTAGTTTTTGGTGTTACGGCTATTTCTCTTTGTGTAATGTTGAAATTAATTTTTGGAGAATAAAACATGAAAAAAATAGAGATGCCCAGGAACATACCGGTAAGCAGACTTATGACGCCAAAGTAGTTGCCTGTATTGTATGAAAACGTTCTCGCCTTCACTCTGTAGCGAAGTTCTTCAAGGTCCTGCTCACCAGCAGTTATTTTCTCATAACCAAGTGAGGCAAGGTATTCAAGATCATTTATATTTTCTTTGTCAGGCTGCATCTTTTTCGGTTTTTATTTTTTCCGCCAACATTAATTTTAAGTTCCGTTTACCATTCTGTATGTGACTTTTTATCTCGTTAACAGAATATTTTGTTTGCTCGCTAATTTGCTGGTAGGACATTCCTTTCAAATAGAACAGCTCTAAACAAACCCGCTGACTTTCCTTTAGTGAAGGAAGACAGATATTCATGTATTCAAGCATTTCATCTTCCTTCACCTGTTCAATTAAAGTTTCAGCTTCCAACGAGGTTTCTTTCATTTCAAAATCGAGATACGATTCGGAAACAAAATGTTTATTTTTTTGTTTTCTCAACTCGCTGATGCAATGATTGCGCACTACAAAACTCAGCCAGCCTTTAAAATATTTCACTTCTGTCTTTTTTAATTCAGTAATCATTTTTTCAAAGATCTGCATCACAGCATCTTTTGCTATCTCTTTATCACCGAAATAAAAAAGACAAACACCATAAACGGTTTTAACATGCTTTTCAAAGAGATCTCCCACAAGGGCCTTTTCGCCGGAAATAAAATATTCCCGGGTAAGGTCTTCATCATTGGAGTAACTCTTTTTTTTAAATAACCACATAGTGTCCGCTTCTCAATTAAGACGTTTAAAATTAATATTTCCATAAAATTAATTATTTATGGAAAGCAAGCGCTGTTTCGTCTTATAATCAGGTAAGCAGCTACCGTAGTCATTAATCATCTAAAAACAACAAATTATGAAAACAAGTCAATTAAAAAGTAAAGTCCTGGCTCTTTTCCTTGCGATAGCAGGGTTCGGCGCGCTGGCACAAGCGGGGTATGGCGAAATCAGAGGCATTATTACAAATACTGATAAAGAACCTGTTCCTTTTGCTACGGTTAAAATTCTTCAGGGCAACGTTCTTGTTGGAGGCACCCAGTCCGACATGGAAGGCCGTTACAACTATAAGCCCTTAACGCCGGGAATTTACGAAATGGTTGTGATTGAGCCAGGACATCAAACCCAGCCTATTAATAAGATCCATGTAATTCCCAACGAGGCCACATACGTAGACCCTAAGCTTACGGCCAACACTCTTAGTATGGTAACGGTAACGGCCAAGGCGGTGGACTATACAAGGTCGGGGGTTGACAAGAACATGTACACCATGGTATCTATCGACGCGAAGGAAATTAAACAAAATGCAAGCGCGGTACCGGGCGATGTAAAGGGAATGCTGGTGTCGCTGTCTTCAAACGTAATTGAACAAAACGGCGAGGTGCATGTTAGGGGTTCACGTGGCGACGCTACGTCGTATTACGTGGATGGGGTAAGGACGTTAGGGCCAAACACAATACCAGGGCTTGCCATTGAAAATCTTACTTTTTTTAGCGGAGGTGTTCCTGCTATGTATGGCGATTTGACCAGCGGCGCGGTGATTGTAACAACCAAAAGTTATTTCAGTGGTATGCGCGAAAAAAACATAAGGAACCAGGAATACCGGGACAAGCAGGAGGCAAGGCGAGCGGAGGAAAAGGAGAAGCTGGAAGCTGAAAAAAGAAAGAAGGAAATTGAAGAGGAGAAAGCAAAGGAAAAAACTCAGTAATAATAGAAACCCGGCCCTGTTGCCGGGTTTTTTATTGCCGTTGTTTAAATGATTTGTTAAATTTAAACATGCCTAGAAGTTGGATTGCTTTTGTTTTTTTTATTCTGTGTTTTGAAGGAATAGGACAGGATAGTTCAAATATTTTTTTAAAAGCTTTCGCTAAAATAGAGAACGGAGATACCAATTTTTTTATCTCCATATCCCATGATAAAGAAGCTGGCTCTAATTTTGCCTATTACTTATGCAAGGCTAAACTCTATGGAGATAATACAGGGCGTATCTCCGCATTTGAACTTTATAAAAAGGCTATTCAAATTGCCGGGAACAATCGCGACAAGGCTATTGCCAATATAAAAACAGGTATTTATTTCATGCGAAATGATTTATTGATACCAGCCCTTCAATATCTTAACAAAGCGGAATTACTCTATCAGTTTACAGAAGATGAACCAGCCTTTGTAGAATTAAACAGAAATATTGGCCTCATTAATTCCTATTTGGGAAGCAAGGACAAGGCGGTAGCGCGTTTCATCAAAGTATTTCGCGTTGCGAAGAAAAAAGGCAATAAAAAACTATTAGCTTCTTCGGCTAATAATATCGCTATTGGTTATATAGATATTAAAAATTTTAATGAGGCGGAAAAATACCTTAACATCAGCCTGGAATTAAGAATTGAATCAAACGATAAGTTCCTGATGGGCCAGTCCTATAATAATTTCGGGGCGCTTTATTTTGAAAAAGGGGATTATGAAAAAGCGATTTTATATTATAACAAGGGGTATCTGTTACGTAAAAATTACAGTTCTGTATGGACTTCTATTACGGAGTCAGAAATAAATCTCGGTAAAACGTATTTAAAGCTGAATAAGATAAGAGAAGCCGAGCAGATCCTGTTACAGGCTTACGAACAAAGTAAAAACGCAAAGCACGTAAAATTCATTTCGCTCTGTACTTTTTATCTAAAAGATATTTATTTACAAAAAAAAGATTTTGAACGCGCTTACGGAATGCAGGAGTTATACCAGGCGGCGCAGGATAGTTTATACGGTTACGCTAAAACGGATGCGGTTAACCGGTTAACCATCGAAAATGAGTTTAAAGGAAAAATTCTATCCGACAGTCTTGCAATACTTAAACAGCAAGGTGAAATTAAATCGAAGGAAGCGCGTAACAGGCGAAATACGACAATGCTGATGGCTTTGGGGGCTGTGCTGATACTCGTTCTGTTGCTGGTATTGAATCTTTTCAGGCAAAAGAAGAACGAGCAGCAAAAAAATCTCCTGATAAGCAACCAGGCCAATGAGTTGCGCGAACAGCATAAAGAGATTAAGGACAGTATAAATTATGCCTGTAATCTTCAGCAGTCGTTATTACCGTCCAATAATATTCTTGAAGACAAGCTACGCGAATATTTTATTTTGTACCTGCCAAAAGATGTAGTAAGTGGAGATTTTTACTGGGCCAACACTGAACAGGATAATTCACTTTTCTTTCTGGCCCTCGCAGATTGTACTGGCCATGGTGTTCCCGGGGCGATGGTAAGCGTGGTAGGCATTACCTCCCTAACCCGTTGCGTGAAAGAATTCGGTCTTACTGAACCAGCGAAGATCCTCGATAAATTATCCATGCTTGTATCGGAGGCTTTTTCGCATAACGATAAACAGCTGAACGATGGAATGGACATTTCTTTCCTGTCTATTAAAAAAAGCAACAATTCTCATAAGTTGAAATGGTCTGGGGCCAACAATCCCCTGTGGATCATAAGAGAGGGCCAGTTAATCGAATTTAAAGGGACGAGAAGGCCTGTGGGCGCATTTATTAACGATCTTCCTTTTAAGCAGGAAGAAACTGAACTTTTGGAAAACGACATAGTGTACCTGGTGACGGATGGCTTCGGGGATCAGTTCGGAGGTCAGAAAGGCAAGAAATTCAAACAAGGAAGATTAAAAGAATTGCTTTTAAGTATTCACAATCTTCCGCTTTCTGAACAGAAGGAAAGGCTCGTTAAATCGTTTGATGAATGGAAATCAAAACATGAGCAAATAGATGACGTAAGTGTTATTGGCTTTAAAATTTAATCATCTCTTCAAACAATTCCTTAACGGGTAACCCCATTACGTTATAAAAACTGCCTTCAATCTTATCGATGCCAATATAACCTATCCAGTCCTGAACGCCGTAGCCGCCGGCTTTATCGTAGGGACTGTAATTGGTTAAGTAGTACTCTATTTCATCAGGCTTTAATTTTTTAAAATACACTTTACTTACATCGTAAAAGGTAGTTTGTTTGTTTGCGCTTTTTAGACAAACGGCCGTAAACACTTCGTGCATTTTTCCGCTTAAAGACTCCAGCATTTTTTTTCCTTCCGCAAAATTTTCAGGTTTGTTGTAAACTTTACCTTCGCACCAAACAATAGTATCGGCAGTAATCAGAAGCTCATCGTCTTTTAGAGGATCTTCATAAGCGTCCGCTTTTTTCTCTGCTAAGAAAATGCATATTTCCTGGGCCTTCAAATCTTCAGGCCAATCCGTTTCATCCACTTTCATTGGCTTGTTTAAAAATTCGAAGCCAAGGCTTTTCAAAAGCTCCTGTCTGCGGGGCGAAGCCGATCCGAGGATCAGGCGGAAAGGAAATTCTTTAATGATGTTGTCTATACTGTTCATGTTAGTAGTAGTAAAAAATTAGGCTGAACCCAAGTCCCATCAGCATTATAAATTTAAGCAATAAACTGGCGTTCTTAAAATGCCTTGGTTCTGTTGCTTTAAGTATCAGTATAAGCAAAAGAACAAGCGGGAGGATAAGCGCGCACAATATATACATCATGTCTGTTGTAAAAAACACGCGATGGAACCTGAAGGAGTTATATACCACGAATAATAAAAGAATAATAGTAATTACCACAAGAAAGAAAGAGGTAAGTTTGCTCGCCGGTATACCCCAGTAAATGGGCATTGTGTAACCTCCCGTTGCCTTATCGCCTTTAAAATCTTCCATGTCTTTTATGATTTCGCGTGCCATGCTGGTTATAAATGCAAACATGGAGAAAATAAATACCACCTTTAAACAGGAGATAATAACCAGCGTATAATGCTCGTTAAAACCCGGATGAATGCGCTGCATCAATCCCATTTCATATACAAAAGGAATAAAAGCAACCGACGCGGTTAATAGGGAAACCACGATGTTTCCCACCAGCAACTGTTTTTTAAAGTGCGTGCTGTAAAACCATAACAGTGTGGCCGCTACAATGTGGAAAACGGCGAGACGCAGGTAGCCTGTTTTTAATGCGCATAAAACTCCAAGAAAAACGCCGGCTATAGTAAAGGCAATGTGAAGGATTATGGCCCAGCGCCTTTTGATGACTTTATCAATTACAACAGTATCCGGGTGATTAATAAGATCGGTTTTTACATCAAAATAGTCGTTTATAATGTAACCGGCAGCTGCAATTAATACGGTGCTAAACACAAGAACATTGAACAGGGTATTATTTAAACCAAGTTGAATACCGTTAGTGACAAATATTTTTTGCAACACAAAATACCTGATCAGATATTGCGTAAGGGCAATCATGATAAGGTTCTCCAGCCTGATCAATTTCAGGAAGGCAATGAATTTATTATGTAATAATCCGCTCACTTTACCAGTTAATTATTTCCCAATTACCCTGCGATTTCAACACCTGTTCAATAATATCCCTCACACATCCTTCTCCGCCATTTTTTCCAGAAACATATTTACAAAGACTTTTAATTTCGGGAACCGAATCGCCTGGACAAACCGCCAGCCCTACAACGCTCATCACAGCATGATCAGGCAGATCATCTCCCATGTACAGGATCTCTTCGTGTTTTAATTGATGTTCTTCAACATACTTTTTATAACAGGCCATCTTGTCGTGCTGATTGATATAAATATCGGTTAGACCTGCCCTTATCAACGCTAAACGCATGGCAATATTATTTCCACCCGAAATAACAACTATTCTGTATCCTTTCGCAATAGCAACATGCAGGGCATAACCATCTTTGCCATACATGTTTCTTACTACTTCGCCATTATCCATTACCAGCACCTTACCATCGGTAAACACGCCGTCAATGTCAAACATCATTGTGGTTATTTTGGTTAAGGATTGTTTAAAATTAAGCATCTTGTTTTTGTTGCTGATCTGAGATCAGTTCGCTAAGCTGTTTATATAATTTTTTAACCTGTTTGTTTTTTTTAAGGAGTGAAATATGTTTTTTCATCACCGGCTTGTCATTTCGTTTGGCGGGTCCTGTTTGCGCCTTTAACGGACTAACACGCCTGAGTTTGAGTGCTGTTTGTTCTATCAGGGGTAATAATAAATTAAAATTAAGTTCCTGTTTTTTTACCTGATCCGAAAGAAATTCATCAGCCGCAGTATACAAGGCGTTGGTAAAATTATTGACAAGTACTGCCGCTAAATGAATTTTTTCGCGTTCCGCCGAATTCGCTTCCCGTACTGTTTTGGTGAAGGTTTTGGCCAGATGCTGAAGTTTAAGCAGATCACTTTTTTTATTTGCTTCAATCAGTATTGGAATTTCCGACCATTTGATCACGTCTTCTTTTGTAAAGGTTTGAAGGGGATAAAACACGCCGGCGTTTGGTTGATTGATTTCTTTAATGCTGATGCTGCCGGAAGCATGTACAATTAGTGAATCAGAAGATGCTGTTTTTATTTTTCCGGAAGCGGAAGAAATAAATTTATCGGCAACACAAATAAAATAAAAGTCAGCGTCAGTAATAATTCCTTTCAGACTGTCCTGTGTTTTACACTTCAGGTGTTGTTTAAATGCGGCGAGGTTTTTATTGGGTTGATGATTATAAATATAAAGATCAAACTTTTTTTGAGCCGCAAAAGTCTTTGCCAGGTGCCAGGCCAAATTACCGCAACCAATTATTACGATCTTTTGTCCGCTCGCTGATTTCATTCTCCTTTGGCTGATTGAACCCTTAATTTACGCATTCTTTCTACAATTGCAATTCCGGTTCCAATGGCCATTACGATGCAACCCAGCCACAGCAGATTGATGTAGGGAAAGATATAAGCTTCCAGCACAATAAAATCTTTAGTGTTGGATAAACGTTCGCTCAACGTAATTTCAATTGTTCCGTCATCGGGATTTATTTTCCAGAACACAAATTTTAATCCTAATTTTTCAAGTTCATCGTCCTTAGGAATAACAATATTTTTTTTAATGATGTATTTAGGATAGGCTTTGTAGGAATTCGATTGCGCATCCACCGCGCGTAGAACAGCTGTAACTTCCAGTAAAGAATCATTTTTCTGATACTCCTCTTTTCCAATATTGGTTCGGAGCGAATCAATAATCACTAACGCGTTGCTGGCAAAAATAGTATCACCAACATGCCCTACGTAATTTTTTGCATCCGAATACGCTTTCTTGTTTGTAACTGTATCAATATTTAAATCTGTCGCAGTAACGTGCGTGTAAATGTCGCGATTAAAGAAATGCCTGGTGTCGGGGGCCGGAGCATTGCCCATGCGCTGATTTTTTTGGATAACCGGCTCCAGTGTAAAATCATATTCCGGTTTATTGTCTTTATTGATTTTTAAATAATCAACTTTAAAATGCACATCAATGCCTTTTTGAACTTTACCGGTATAGGTTACCAGGTAAGGACCCATTGGCAGCGTATCTCCTTTTGTGAGAAGAATACTTACTTTATCATCGAAGCCTTCGCCGAGATCAGAAACTTTACGCGTGGCTGTGTTTTTTGAAATGGTGGTTTTTTTAGAAGTGGAAATTAAGGCGCCCAGTAACACCAGCGAGAATCCAATGTGCGCAATCGCAGCGCCGCTTTTCCGGATATTTCCTTTCAGAATGTTGATACAGTAATCGCCGTTGGCAAAAATTGAAAAGAGCGCGAAAACAAATAGCAGCGCGTAACTGATCGTGTCCCAGTTAATTTTATTATTGTTTATAAAATAAAGAGGAACAGTGCAGGCCGAGCCGAAAATAAGTGCCGCTATAAAGGGATACGCAATACGTTTCAGAAATTGTTTTGCGTTTGTTTTTTTAAATTTTAAAAATAAGCCGCCGCCAATAAGGAGCATGAGCAGAATGGCGAAAGGGGTGATCCATGTGTTGTAAACCGGAACTTTTGGCGGAGCATATTCCGTATTAAATAATTTATTAAGTACTGGAATGGAAGTAAAATAAGTGATGATTAAACTCGCCAGCAACAAAACAAGCGATCCGAGAAACATCCAGAACTCGCGGGAGAACAATTCCTCTTCGTCTTTTTCTTTTGGAAAATATTTGAAGTAGGAGATCCCGGTGATGATGGCGGAAGCGCTTACCCATACCATCAGAATATTTCTTTTGTAACCGTAGATCATTCCAAATGCCAGCATCAGAAGTGATCCTACTACATACGACATTTTGAATAAGGGATTATGAATGAGCAAAGCAACGCTTATGAACACAAACGTAAGAACATACATTACCAGTTGCCCTGTCATACCCAGATCTGTAAAAGCGTGTACCGAGGCGTTTCCGAGCACACCGCTTCGCGTCATGAAAGTGGAATATAATACAAGGAGAAAAGACCCAACGGCTAATAAGTGTGTTGTAAATAATGAACCTCCTTTATTTTTATTGATGAGCATGGTATGACCTGCGGCTACCAAAACCAGCCAGGGAACAAGCGATGAATTTTCTACCGGGTCCCATGCCCAGAAGCCTCCAAAGCTCAGCGCTTCATATGCCCAGGCTCCTCCCATTAAAATCCCGATTCCTAAAATCAATATTCCAAAATAGGTCCATGGCAAAGCAACAGTCTGCCACTTATTGTATTGCTTGTTCCATAACGCAGCAATTGCAAACGCGAAAGGAACAAGGGTAGAAGAAAATCCAAGGAAGAGAGTTGGAGGATGAATGGTCATCCAGTAATTCATTAGCAGAGGATTCAATCCTCGGGCAGTAGATTCATATTTGGCCGCCAGCACAAACGGAAGGTTGCTGAACTCCGCATGTTCCTTCAATAATAAAAAAGGATTGCTTCCAAGTTTGTAATCTAAAATATAAACGCCAAGCAACATGCTGGCCAAAAAAACCTGAACCAATGCAAAGATGGTCATCACCGGTGCTTCCCATTCGCCGTCTTTCAGTTGTTTTTTCAAAATCCATCCGAGTACAATATTCCAGAATGTCCACAATAAAAAGCTGCCCTCTTGTCCTTCCCAGAAACAGGAAAGAATGTATTTCATATCCATGCTTGTATTGCTGTGTTGCCATACATACTGGTATTCAAAAAAATGATTGAAGAGCATGAAGAACAAGGTGCCGGCTATTCCAAGCACACTGAAACCATGAAGATTAAAAGAGAGACGTGCGAGCCGTATGAAGTCTTTATTTTTGAAGGAAAGGTAAAAACAGAAAAAACTTAAGAGCGCTGTTACGAAAGACAAAACAACGAATGCGTTCCCTAAGTGCCCGGCCCACAATCGTTCGCCTATGTATTTTATTTCGTTCATACTAAGCCTGCATTCTTTACCAGGTCCCACTGAGCTTGTCGAAGTGGGACTTTAATCCGATGTTCATGTTTCGACAGGCTCAACATGACATGATTTTTTAAGTTGATGAACATTAATTTAATTTACTTCTGACTTACTTGCGCAGCGCCTTCGTTGTACTTGCTCGGACACTTCATTAAAATATCGTTGGCGTGAAATTCGGCGCCGTGCATTTTTCCGATCAAAACAATCTGTTCGCTTTTTTCAAAATCCTGCGGCTTGCTTTTATGAAGCACCACTTGTTTCGAAATACCTTTATTGTCTATAAGGGTAAATAAAAATTCATCCGCATTTACTTTCGGATCATAAACCAGTGGCTGTTTTTTGTCAAGCTTACCTACTACGTGAAACTCTTTATCAGGGTTCGCAATCGCTTCGGTAAAATCGGCGTAGGTACTAGTGTTTTTAAGCGAAACAAAAATAACACCAATAGCAAGGGCAATTACGAGAATGCCTAAGATGTGTAATTTTTTCATGGGGTTTTTGAATTAATTTTTTCTTCCAGTTTTTTTACTTTACGGTCGAGTATCATTAAAAATACAGAGAGTGCAACAAAAATAGTAGCCAGTACCGCAATCACAACATATATCTTGCCTTCCTGTCGAAACGTGTCGGCCATTTGTGGTTCAGTTGCAGACTGCGCGTTGGCAATAACTGTAACAAATAAAAAAAGGAGACAAAAAATTCTTTTAATCATTTAATTTATTTTTTAAAACACTGATACGGTTTTTAATTTCAAAGATCCAGAAGCTGAATAAGATCCAGCCAATAACGGCGGGATAAAACACCATGCGCATTCCGTTATCCATATCGTATTTTGCGAAGGCAGGATTGCCGCCATTACCGGGATGCAGCGAATCGGTGAGCCTTGGCAATACCATAATAAAAACGTTCATCATTACAAAAGCGAATACATTATAAACGGCTGATATCTTCGCGCGCTTTTGTTCGTCATCCACCGAAGAGCGAAGAATAAAATAAGCGGTGTAAATTAGAATACTGATGGCCACACCGTTCAATTTCGGATCCTGAAAAGTCCACCAAGTGCCCCAGGTATATTTAGCCCAAACGGAGCCGGTGATAATTCCGGGTATGCTGAAAAAAAATCCGACCAGCGCTGAATCATAAGCTTTAGAATCGTCATGCAATGAATTACTCATTAACGCTTTGATGCTGAAAAAAAGCGAAACACTCATCAGAAACAGCATGGCAAACCAAATTGGTACATGATAAAAAACATTGCGGATGGTTTCGTTCAAAATATCGAGCCTCGGTACCGAACCCAGCAAGCCCCATACGATTGTGTAAAGGATCAGTATAACCGAGAGTATTTTGTACCAGCTTTTCATTTTTTTGATGTCTTGTGGTTATAGGTTATCAGTTAGCTGTGAGAACTACCTGTTAACGGTTAACCATTAACGTTTTAATCGCGCCAAAGATAGGGAAATAATAGGAAAGATAGGGCCAGGGTTAACACATTTAAGGCAACAAGAATGCTAATAAAATCAAAACCTACACCGGCCCATTCCAGCCCGTCAACTGCCTGTTTACTAAGGCGGATGACTACCAGGATCAGTGGCATCACTACCGGAAAACTCAAAATGCTCATCATCGCAAAATTGCCATTGGCTTTAGCGGCAATAGCGCTCATCAGGCTTAAAACGCCCGCCAGGCCTGTAGATGCTAATAACAAAACCAGTAAAAAAAGACTTATGTTTTCAACCTCGTTTTTAATAAACAGGGCATAAAAGAAGAAGGTGAGAAAACTCAGAATCAGCATAAATACCATGTTATAGAGAATCTTTGCGACAATAAACTGCCGCGCGGGATAATGGAGGTAGTTAAACAGTCCTTGTCCGCCGGTTTCCTTTAAAAAACTTTTACCGCTGATGGTAACCGAAGTAAACAGCGTAATTACCCAGAAAAGGGCGTTCCATGTGGGTTTATCAAGATGCCCCTTAAAGCATAGAGCACTTACAAAAATTGTTCCTGCAAGGTAAACCAGTACACCGCCTAAAGTAGACTTCTGTCTGAATTCGAGTACAAATTCTTTTTTTATGAGGGAGAGCAGCACAGGCAAATTTAGACTTATTATGTCTATCCGCAAACAGCACAGATGTTGCGAAACTGGCCACGTTAGATTTCTCTCTTTTGCCCGAATATTCCAAAATACTCTATAAATTAGCCCTGATGAGATATCGCTTAACCTTTTTTATTACCTGCACCATCTTTTATTCTTTTGGACAATATTCAAAAGGTGATTCACTAAGAGGAAGCATTAACGAAAATCGTAGTTGGTGGGATGTTAGTCACTATACCCTGGAAGTGCAGGTAGATATTCCGGGGCGATTCATTAGAGGAAAAAATACCATCGCGTTTAAAACAATTTCGCCTCCAAAGCTTATGCAGGTAGATTTGCAGGATCCTTTGAATATAGACAGCGCTGTTTTTCATTCTGTAAAATGTAAATGGACACACTTTTACAATGCCTGGAACATAGAGTTGCCAGGAGAAGTGAATACAACAGATTCGCTGATCGTTTATTATTCAGGAAAACCACGCGCTGCTAGATTTCCACCCTGGGATGGCGGCTTCATTTGGAAAAAAGATGACAAGGGACGCGACTGGGTAGGTGTTTCGTGCCAGGGCCTGGGAGCAAGCGTGTGGTGGCCGAATAAAGATCACCAGTACGATGAGCCGGATAAAGGAATGGATATTTTAATAACAACTCCTGATAGTCTTACAAATATTTCAAACGGCAAACTGATTTCTAAAATTCAAAATAGAAATAAAACGATAACGTGGCATCATCGCGTTATAAACCCGATCAATAATTATGATGCCACGATAAACATTGGAAAATACGTTGTTGTAAAAGATTCATTTGAAGGGAAAAATGGAAGACTGGCAATTGAATACGCAGTGCTGGATTACAACAAAGATAAAATCGAATCGCATTTAAAAAAGGATACTAAAGATATGTTGCGAAGTCTGGAATACTGGTTTGGGCCTTACCCTTTTTATGAAGATGGCTACAGGCTGGTGGAAACTAGCTACCTGGGAATGGAGCATCAGAGCGCCATTGCTTACGGTAACAAATTTAAAAAAGGATACCTTGGGACTGACAGATCTAAAACCGGAGTGGGGATGCTTTGGGATTTCATCATCATTCACGAAAGCGGACACGAATGGTTTGGAAATAATATCACGTGCAGCGATAATGCTGACATGTGGATCCACGAAGGATTTACGACGTATTCGGAAGTATTGTTTCTGGAAAGCACGCATGGAAAAGACACCGCAAACATGTACGTAATTGGGTTACGGAAAAATATCAGGAATGATGTCCCGGTCATTGGCGACTATGGAGTAAATAAAGAAGGCAGTGGCGACATGTATGATAAAGGCGCAAACATGATTCATACGATAAGGCAGGTGATCAATAACGATTCTGTTTTTCACAACATACTTCTTGGATTAAATGAGGATTTCGCAAAAAAATCAGTATCAACAAAACAAATAGAAAGTTACATTTCAGAAAAAAGCGGTAGAGATTTTTCGCCCGTCTTCGATCAGTATCTTAGAACCAGCAATATTCCGGTGTTTGAGTACACGGTGCAAAAAGGGAAAATAGTTTACAGGTTTACTAATTGCAACACTAATTTTAAAATGCCGCTGAAAATTATAACAGATAAAAATGAAGTGCTTTGGCTTGAAGTAACAAAAGATAAAAAGGAAGCAAAATTGCCGGTGCAAACAAAAACAGTGCGTGTGGATTATAATTTTTTTATCCTGCAAAAACAGGGCTTCACTAAAAATAAACAAAAATGAAAAGCTGGTTTTTAATTTTAATGCTGTTTGGCTTTACACATGGAGTGAAGGCTCAGACTGTCAAACTGAAAAGAGGATTGTGCAAAGTAACGGAGGTAATAAAAGATAAAAAACTTCCAGCAGGAAAGACCAAGGTTACGATCAGTTTTGTTGGTCCGGATAATAAACCCGTGAAAAGCAATGTTAAGTTTGTTTACAACAATGATTCGCTTTTTCCGAAGATCAATAGTGAAGGAAAATACAGTATAAGTCTTGCGCCCGGAAAATATAAACTGCGTTTTGCAGTTCCATATTGGTATGAGGTAGTTTCTGATTCTATTACCTTTCATAACCAAAGTTTAATGTCGGTGCTTGTAAAATTTCAGCCGAAAGATTTTTAGAAACTTCTGAAAGTGCCGCAGAAAGGGAATTGTTGGAGCAGAATCGGTGATTGTGGAAAAAAATCCCCCTTAAATTACCGATGTTTCAGACAAAAACATTTTAAAATGAGTTAATAATAGTGAACATTTTATATGTAAATTCGATACATGAAAAAAAATAAGGTTACTGCTTTATTAGGTATTTGTGTGATGGTCGCCGCAAATACTTATGCCCAGGACGGTGCAAAAGCTAAACATTTAGAAACGACACGGCTTAATCAAACCACTGTAGTAACAACCGAAAAAAAGGAACCGGCGTTTACTTCAGAAAAAATAATTGATGGGAAAACCATCCAGGTATTTACACAGGAACAATTTGATAAACTGCCGGCAGCCAGGAAAGACCATTATCTTTCAAATGCAGGTTCTTATGAAATATTAAATAAAAGAGATAATTAATTTAAACCTTAACTCATGAATAAAATTTACACAAAATTAATGACACTGGTTCTTGCTCTGTTCCTGACAAGTCAGGCAAAAGCGCAGGTAACTATTTTTTCGGAAGACTGGACCAGTAATACCTTTACTGCCAACAACTGGACATTCCCGTTAGGGCAGGGTAATTGGACAATTGGTGCGGCATACACTCCCATTGGAGGAACTGCTCCGAACGCTTTTTTTTCATACAACCCAACCTTAACCAACTATTCAATAAGTTTATTAAGCAATACCATTAGCGCCACTACCTATACTGCGGGGCCTATACTTCTTGACTATGTTTTGCAATTAAATAATTTCAGCACCTCAACCCTGGAACAATTTAAAGTGGAGTATAAAACTGTTGCGGGAACAACCTGGAGCACAGTTGCCTTGTACACAAATACCCTCAGCGGAACCATGAACTGGACTGTAGCCAACTATACATTAACAGGTATGCAGGGACAAATTTTCCAGTTACGTTTTACAGCTTTCGGTGCCAATTCGTTTAATATTAACGGGTGGGGATTAGACAACATCAATGTTAAAACCCCTTGTATCCCATCCCTCGCCGCTTCTTTAACCCCATCAACGTTATGTGCTCCAGGCCCTAAAACAATTACGGCAAGCGGCTCCAGCAATTACACCTGGACCCCGGGAGGTTCTACCAGCACATCTATTGTGGTTAGCCCAACCGTTAGCACTACATATACACTTGCTTCAACCAACACAGTAATCGGTTGCGTTGAAACCCGAACCATTGTAGTAGGAGTTACACCAACTGTGACCATTACGGGCCCTTCTACAGTATGTGTTCCAAGTTCGGCCACATTAACAGCAAACGGAGCGGTTACTTATACATGGAGTACCGGCTCTACATCTTCTGTTATCGTAACAGCCCCTGCTTCTACAACCGTGTATTCGGTTACCGGTAATTCCAGCGGATGTACATCCACTGCCCAGTATACTCTTTATACTGCAGCGGCTCCTGTTATTGCTGTTACTCCCAGTGCGCCATGCTCTCCGGGAAGTAAAACTTTAACGGCCAGCGGTTCTAATACATATACCTGGTCGCCGGGTGGATTTACAACCTCTTCTATTGTAGTAACGCCAACTGTAAGCACTACTTACACGCTTGTGGCAACCAACACAGTTGTAGGCTGTAACCAAACCGTTACTAAACTTGTAAGTGTTACCCCAACTGTAAATATTACCGGACCTGCCACTGTATGCGCAACTAATCCGGCAACCCTTACCGCAAGCGGCGCTTCTACCTATACCTGGAGTACAGGCTCAACCTCAGGTACAATTGTACCTTCACCAACCGCGACAACTGTTTATTCTGTAACCGGAAACTCAGGTGGTTGTACTGGAACGGCTCAGTTTACTGTTAATACAGTAGGTGCACCGGTTATAGCTGTTACGCCAAGCGCCCCATGTGTTCCGGGAAGTAAAACGTTAACCGCGAGCGGATCGAACAGTTATACCTGGTCGCCGGGCGGATTTACAACTGCGTCCATTGTAGTAAGTCCTACAATAAGCACTACCTATACCGTTATTGCAACTAATACGGTTGCAGGTTGTACCCAAACGGTTACTCAACTTATCAGTATCTCTCCAACCGTAAATATTACCGGACCTTCCACAGTTTGTGTGTCCAGTCCCGCTACCCTTATGGCTAATGGAGCTTCAAGCTACACATGGAGTACAGGTTCAACGGCGGTTTCCATCGCAACTTCGCCTAGCGCTACCACTGTTTATTCAGTTACAGGAAATTCAGGCGGCTGTACCGCGTCTTCACAGTTCACCCTTACAACTGTTGCAGGCCCCTCGATAACGATAAGCGGATCACAAATTATTTGTAGTCCTGCTGCCAATACTTTTACTGCAAGTGGCGCATCAAATTATACCTGGTCACCTTCGGTTAATTTAACGACAACTTCAGGGCCAGTAGTAACCACAACTAATGTAACAGGGCCAATTACCGTTTTTGTCACTGGCCAGAATTCAACTGGTTGTAGCGCGACATTAACACTCGCCTTATCCTATAATCCGGCTGTGAGCATTACCAGTTTAACTTCAAGCTCGTATTCATTATGTTCAGGAAGCAGCGCTACGATGGCTGTAACCGCAGCTAATGCGTCTGTCGCTCCTTTCTGCCAGCCGGTGTACTCTTCGGGTACAGGATTTGGTGATTATATTGGAGGAGTAACTCTTGGAAATATTACAAACACCACTACCGGTCTTGCTGCTCCGTATTACACAATGTATCCTTCAAGCATCACCACTACATTAACCGCGGGCACAGCGTATACGCTTACTTTACAGCCCGGAACTTATTCCTCAAGTAACGGCCTGGCCTCCTGGATCGATTATAACCAGAACGGCAACTTATACGACGCAAATGAAAAGATCGCGCAGATGACGATTAACGCGGCATTCCCGGTGTCAGGTATTGCCACCTTCACAGTGCCTTTAACTGCTACAAATGGCACAACCACGCTTCGTGTAAGAGAAGTTTACGCCAGTTCGAATATTGATCCTTGCGCGTCAGCCACTTATGGAGAAACAGAAGATTATGTCGTAACAATTTCCGGAGGAGTTACACCTGCCACTACTTATTCGTGGGCGCCATCAGTGTTCCTGAGCTCTACGGGCACCGCCTCTACTGTTGCCAATAGCGTTACCGCTACTACGATGTATACTGTAGGTGTTACTAACTCGTTCGGTTGTTCAACGCAGGGCACTATAAACCTGAATGTGAATCCGTCACCTACTGTTACTGCGGCATCCAGTTCTTCCAGCTTTATTTGCGTAGGGCAGAGCGCTACTTTAACAGCCAGCGGCGCTTCCAGCTATGTGTGGAACACGACAGCTACAACGGCTGTGATTGCTGTGAGTCCTACAACCACGACAAGTTATACTGTTACCGGTACTAATTCCGGAGGTTGTACGGCTTCTACTGTTATCAGCCAAAGTGTGAGTGCGTGTACAGGAATTGCAAGCCATGCTTCTGCAATTTCCATGAATGTATATCCTAATCCAGGTACGGGAGTATATACGATCGAAGTTGAAAACATGACTAAGATTGAAGTGTGCGATTTATTTGGTAAAATTATTTTGTCCGCAACCGTTGATGCAGGTAAATTTAACCTCAACATCAGTGAGCAAGCAAAAGGATTGTACATATTAAAAGCTACCTCTAACGGTAGAACCGAAAGTATAAGACTGGTTAAAGAATAAACCGATCTTAAATAATTAAAAAGCAAAACCCGCTTCGTAAATGGAGCGGGTTTTTTATGGCATAAACTTCCAAAAAAAAAGCCACGAACCGGAAATCTCCATAACCGGTGCGTGGCAAACTTTGTTATAACTAAACAAAAACCCTTTAAAGAACGTAGAGTAAAGTTAACATGTCAAAACGCCTTTTTTTCGCCGTTTAAATAAGTGGTGGCTTTTTTCTTATAAGTGGTAAAATCAATAATTTAAGCTAGGCGCTCCAG
This sequence comes from Bacteroidota bacterium, assembly GCA_013816895.1. Taxonomy (GTDB): domain Bacteria; phylum Bacteroidota; class Bacteroidia; order B-17B0; family Aurantibacillaceae; genus Aurantibacillus. Next base: position 10,997 of record JACDDR010000018.1, on the reverse strand, counting down.
AAAAGCGTCTTTCTTTCGCCTGGAGATCTCTATTTTAGTGCCATCGCTCATTACAGCATAACCGCCGTCTTCTTTTAAAAATCTTACTACATGGTTCATGTTGATCAGGTGATGGTGATGAACCCTGATAAAGTCCTGCTCCGGTAAAAGCTCTTCGTAATGTTTAAGCCCGGCGCTTACCATGAGTTTGCGTTTATCGGTAAGGTAAAAATTGGTGTAGCTGGTGTCGGCCTCGCAACGGATAATATCTTTAATGTTTACTATTTCAAAAGCGTTACCGGTAGGCAAAGTAATTTTCTGAAAATTATCGTCGCTCCGTTTTAATTGCTGGATAAGGAATTGAAGGTTTTCCATGGTTGGGGGCGCAATGGCTTTTTTCTTCATTGCTTTATCCACCGCTTCCTTCAGTTCGTCAATGTCAATTGGTTTCAACAGGTAATCGCAGGCGCTGTATTTAATGGCGCGAATGGCGTACTGATCGCTTGCCGTTGCAAAAATGAGTTCAAATTTATGCCCCTGTACTTGTTCAAGCAGATCAAAACCGCTTCCATCGGGCATACTGATGTCGAGAAAAATCAGTTCAGGTTTTAATGATTTGACCATTTCAACGCCTTCTTTTACATTATTGGCAAGGCCAACAATCTCCAACATCGGACAGTTTTTTTGAATGATACCGGCCAGCATGTCGCGGCTTTTTTGTTCGTCTTCTACAATAAGTGTTTTCATATACTTGGTTTTTATCCGTGCAGCGGCACGTATAACTCTACCTTTGTACCCAGAGAACTATTTTGGGCATCTTTAAGATCGGTTATCGTTACGCTTAATTTCGAATTATTCACGTCGTTTAAAATTTTCAATCTGTCTTCTGTAATTTGCATTCCTAAAGACTTATGTTTGCTCACCGGCATGGTGCGTTTTATTTCTGCCGCTTTTTCCCTTCCTATCCCATTGTCGGTGATGGTGCAAATTAAAAAATTATTTCTGGAAGTGAAAGCGATTGTTAGTTTTCCTTTTCCGGGTTTCGGGTTCAGCCCGTGAAGGATCGCATTTTCTACATAAGGTTGGGTGAGCAGAGGCGGCATAATATCGTAATCCGTATCTACCGATGGATCGATAATAATTTCATAATCAAATTTTTCTTCAAAACGCATTTGCTCAAGCTCGAGGTACAGTTTAAGGGCTTCAAGATCTTCACCTACGGTAACGGTGGGCTTGTTGGAATTATTAAGTATTATGCGCACCAGTCTTGCAAATTTACTCAGGTATTTAATAGCCTCATCCGTTTTACTGTTGAAAATATAATGTTGAATAGAGTTCAGCGAATTAAAAATAAAATGCGGATTCATTTGCGAGCGTAGTGCTTTTAACTCGATCTTGCTCATTTGTACCTTTCGCTCATATTCCACCTTCTGTTTCATTTTAATATTTCTGATCCTTACTATTACAATGGCATACACAACTGCTGTTATGCTGGTAGCTACCAGTAAAATAAACCACCACTTGGTGTAAAAAGGCGCAAGAATGGTAAAGGTAAAACTGGTCTCCTGATCATCCCAGATCCCTTCATTATTTCTGCTCTTTACTTTAAAGGTGTATTTGCCGGGCGGAAGGTTCGCGTATTTACTGTATTCTTCGGTGGCCGGCAGACTCCATTCTTTTTCCAACCCTTCCAGCTTTTTCATATAAACAACTTTTTTCGGACTGGTTAGGCAAATGCCTTTATAATAAAACGAAATGGTATTGTATTTGCTCGGAAGAATAACCTTATCCTCCAACATGGTGTCTTCGCTGAAGAGCTGGATCTTTTGTATAACCGTTGAATTGGACTGGAAATTTTTTTTGAGACTGTAGGGCTCGTGTTTCACCAAACCGCTGATCGTTCCAAACCATAATGTTCCGTCAGGGTCTTCCCAGATGCCGTTAGAGTTACATTCCACGCCCATAAAGCCTTGCAGCTTACCAAAGGAACTTAATTCAATCTCTCCGCTTTCTAAATATTTTTTAAGATTAAGTTTATTTATACCCTGGTTGGTTCCTATCCACAACGCGTTTTTATTCTCAGCAAATTCAATGGAGTATACTAATTCTGAATTCAAACCATCCTGTTCGGTAATGTATTTCACTTTATTCGTTTTTGTATTCAGAATCATCATGCCATTCAGGCTTGCAGAAAATAGAAATCCTTTTGTATATTTTAAAGAAAAATAATCCTCTTCGGTTAGATTAAGTTCCTTGTTCATGTCATGAATAGAATCGCCGGTCAATTTAAATAATCCTGATTTGGAAGTGCCGATCCATAAATCATGTCTTTCGTCTTCACAGAGTCCATACACCGGCCCCGGCGATTGCACGGGCAGCGAATAGTATTTTGTTTGGGCAACATTATTTTTCCAGTTGAGCGATACCAGCCCGGTAGCACCTGCTATCCAAATAGTGTTATCGTGCGTTGTATAAAGCATCTCAATAGGGCCCGCAAATTCTTTTGGCATTACAACAGATGTAAAGCGTTCGTTCTTGAACAACATCAGATTGTTTTTAGTGCCAAACAATAATCGCCCCTCATTATCCTGTAAACCGGTTTTACAAACGTTGGTGCCAAGTCCTTCATTTATTCCGTAGCGTTTAAAATAGCCCTGGTAATATTTGTAGATGCCGTTATTTTCGGAGCACATCCATAAGTTATTATTGTTGTCTCTGAAGATCTGGAATATGAACGCATTGCCGGGGCCATTGATTTTATCAAAGGTTGAAAAGGAATTATCGCGGTATTTATAAAGACCACTGTGAGTTCCGCACCAGATGTTATCTTCACGGTCTTTTAAAAGGCAGCGCACTACATTTGAATTGTTGTCGTAACCAATGTTGTAATAGGCGAATTGGTCGCCGTTAAACCTCAGGAGACCTGTGTGTGATCCTATCCAGATGTATTCATCGCCCTGATTAAGCAATGAGGTGATATCTTCATCAATCAAACCGTTTTCAATAAAGTAATTGGTTATTTTACGGGTTTTGGAATTCAAAAAGCTTAGCCCCTTATCTGTGCCAATTACAATGGATTCGCCTTTTTGTATCACGCAATTTATATTGTCGGAAGGTAGCCCGGCTGATTTATTAATGAGCGTAAATTTATCGTGGCCGTATAATATCAGTCCTTTATTTGTGCAGATGTAAATTGACGTGTCGTGCTTGTAAATGTAGTTGATGGCATAGCCCAGCAAATCTTTGATAGGAGAGATTTTGCCGTTGCTATACGTATACAGGCCGCGGGTGGTTGCAATGTAAATGTTATGGTGGTAACCGGTGCAAAAGCCTGTAATATTTTGATTATCGAGGCCCTGCGCCTTCCCGTAATTGGTAATTTTATTTCCAGAAATAACACTAAGGCCTTTATTTGTGCCGGCAAAAATATTTCCGAAATCATCCTGGCTTATGGCAGTTACATTATGGTCAATGAGTCCGTTTTTAGGATTGTAGTTCACAAATGTTTCTCCATCAAAACGGGTGAGGCCACCAAAACCGCCGGACCATAAATAACCCTGACGGTCCTGAAACATGCATGACACCTGCACGAAAGGAAGGCCGTTTTCGGCGCTGTAGTTTTTAAAAAAATATTGCTGCGCCTTAACCGGAACTAATCCGGCGAGCAGTAAAAAAATAAATATGTGACGTTTAATATGGATAACTATACTAATGTATTGGTAATAACTCAGAAAGTAAAGGGTAATACAAATAAGTGGCGCAATAGTTTTTTTAACTGGTAGAAAAACCAGCAGGAGAGGTAAATTATTCGAATGTAATTTCTTTAATCGTCCACGCTTCGGGTTTATCGTTAAAAAGAGTTTTGGTGGCCGACCATACCCGAGCAAATAATTCAGACTGACGATAATTTTCTACACTGGCTTCATTTTCCCAGTTACTGTAAGTAAAGAAGATGCAAGGGTTAGATTGGTCCTGGAGCAATTCGACATGGCTGCATCCTTCAAAGCCAGCGATATGACTACGGTTGGCATTAAATAAAGCTTTAAAGTCTTCAATGTTTTCAGCCTTAAAGGTCATTTTCACAATGCGCTTAATCATGGAATTCGATAATAAGATTAAAATCAAATTTAGAACCAATATCTCTCGGGCAAAGCATTTTTTGCGCATTACCGCCGTTAATGGCTACTTCGAGGTTACCAAAGCTGTTAAAGATAACAACCGGCTGTCCATGTTTTACCTCATCATACGTGTTATGTATTTTGGTGATGCGCGTTCCCGGCAAAGTAATGGTAAATGTTTTTTTTCCGATCACTTCCGTAAATTGTTCTTTGGTAATGTTGGTTATAATATTTCCGAAATCGTCAATGTAAATTCCTTTCCCCCTGAGAATATTTCCGTTCACGAAACTGTCAAACTGAATGGCTTTATAATATTCCGAAGTTAAAATGCCAATGTCTTCTATCTTTTCTTTTTTGAGCAAATGGCCCGCGATATCCACGAAAACATCTTTTAAAAAAAAATGATGTTTAGTATTGTCTTCATAATATAACTGGTAAACGGGAGCTTCGAAACCGCTGTCTAGTAAGGTAAACAAACCGTTGTCCGGACAAATAATAAACTGATCCTTGTAATTGCTTAACAGGTAGCGTGTGTTATCAATGCCATTACTTTTATTTAATCCGCTGTTGCTGGCAATAAATTTAACAGCAACAAGATGAATGGTGTCGGGTGGAAAATGCGGTAAAGAATTTTTAAGAATAAATGCAGCATCAGAAATATTATTGTCTTTGATGTCGCAGCTAAGATCAATAATCTGGAGTCCGGGATTCTGGGTGAGCAGGCGTGCTTTAACTATGGCCAGGTAAGGGTCGCGGTAGCCAAGATCAGTCGTTAAAGTCACAATACTCATATGTTCAAAAGTAAATATTATTTAAGGCATAAATTTTTTTAAACTTGATGAGAGATTAACAGGGTTATAAACAAAAGCCCGTTAAATGCCACTTTATGACAGAAAAGATAATTACGCTGGATAGCATTGAGCCGGTGGAGATATACGGGGTAAACGACGTTAAACTGAACATTATCAAAAGGTATTTTCCCAAGCTCAAGCTGGTGGCCAGAGGTTATTCGTTAAAAGTTCTTGGGGAAACCGGCGAAATAACCCGCTTTGAAAAAAAGCTGGAGATGCTGGAGGATTATTACCATAAAAACGGACTTTTAACAGAAGCTGTGCTGGAGCGATTACTGGGGCAAACGGGGGATAATCTGCTGGAAACAAAAGACGAGAGTTTAAACAACGATATTATCCTTTTCGGTAATAATGGCCTTGTAATTAAAGCCAAGACCGATAACCAGCGGAGAATGGTAAGCAGCATCGTAAAAAACGATATGTTATTTGCCATTGGCCCCGCGGGAACGGGTAAAACATATACGGCAGTGGCACTTGCGGTGAAAGCACTGAAGAATAAGGAAGTGAAACGGATCATCCTCACCCGCCCGGCTGTTGAAGCAGGGGAGAACCTCGGTTTTTTGCCAGGTGACCTGAAAGAAAAGCTAGATCCTTACATGCAGCCATTATATGACGCGCTTAATGATATGGTACCAACGGATAAGTTGAACCAATTTCTTGAGAACAGGACTATTCAGATTGCGCCCCTCGCTTTTATGCGTGGCCGCACCCTCGACAATGCTTTCGTGATTCTTGATGAAGCCCAGAATACGACAGAAAGCCAGATGAAAATGTTTTTAACGCGTATGGGCGCTAACGCAAAATTTGTTGTAACAGGCGATGCAACGCAGATAGACCTTCCCAGCAAGCAGCCCAGCGGTTTATTACAGGCTGTAAAGCTTTTAAAAAAGGTAGAAGGCATTGAAATTATTGAACTCAATAATACCGATGTTATTCGTCACAAACTTGTACGAGCAATTATTGAGAAATACGAAGCAACTAAAAAGGAATAAAAAAATCCCGGAAGAAATCCCGGGATCTATATCTTAAATCAGAAATCTAAAATCTTAAATCCAAAATCAGTCCCTTTCGTCATTAATCTGGTCGGCCTTAAAGCCCTTGAGATCAAATACAAAAAGATTATCAGGCATCTCCACGTTTGGTTTCAGAGTTTTAATTTCATAAACCTGAGTGCCGCCGTCTTTCATTAACATCTTTAACTGCCCTACCTGCTTTTTTGTTTTGTCAACATATAGTTTTATCGTGTGAAATTTCTTTTTCTCGGGCTTAACCGCAGGAAAAAGATCAATCACATTGTACGTTACGGCTCCAATTTTTTCTTCTTTATCAAACTTGTACTTGTAGCCTGTCTCATACATGGTAAAAATTTTACTGGGGTTTAACTGGTCTTCGTTTGTGGCATCAAAGTTTTTAATGGTGACTTCTTTTGCGTCTTTGTTGTTGTTCCAAAGCGTTTTTCCATCGCAAACAATGGTATTACCCGGAATTTCGAGTTTGAATTTTTGGCCTTTGATAAGAACCTTCCCTGATTGTTTTTCTAAAAGCTTCTTGTCCTTATTATACATCACAAGATTATAATCTGCAGTAATAGTTTTATAGGATTTGGTGGTTTTACTCAGGTCATCAAGGATCAGTTTGGCTTTTGGATCCTGATCCTGCGCATTGATAAAAAGAGTAAAGCTTCCAAAGAGTAACAAAAATAGTTTTTTCATAATAGAGATAGTTTTTATTGAGAAACGTATTCAATATACCCTGCAGCCGTGTTTCCCACTAAACGAATGCAAATGTAATACCAATTAAGACGCCGAAAACAGGTAAAAGATTAATTTGGCTAGCGATTTCTTAATTTTTGTAAAATTTCTTCAAGCTGATTCATGTCCCTTACCAGTACTTCCCTGGCTTTGCTGCCTTCGAAGGGACCAATAATTCCCGCTGCTTCCAGTTGATCTACAATTCTTCCCGCCCTGTTATATCCTAGTTTTAACTTTCTTTGGAGAAAAGAGGCGCTTCCCTGCTGAAATTGAACCACTAATTTGGCGGCATCGTCAAACATTTTATCGCGTTCGCTCAGGTCTACTTCCGCTTTCCCGTCGCTTCCATCTTCTCCGACATATTCCGGTAATAAAAACGCGCTTGGGTAAGCCCTTTGGTTGCCAATGAATTCGCAGATTTTTTCCACCTCAGGTGTATCAACAAAGGCACATTGAATACGGATGAGATCGTTACCCGTGCTTAACAGCATGTCTCCACGGCCTATGAGCTGTTCTGCTCCGCCTGAATCCAGGATGGTGCGGCTATCGATCTTACTGGTTACCCGGAAAGCGATACGCGCCGGGAAATTGGCTTTAATGGTTCCTGTAATAATATTAACGGATGGACGCTGAGTGGCGATAATGAGATGAATCCCGATGGCCCTTGCCAGTTGCGCCAAACGCGCAATCGGGGTTTCAACTTCTTTGCCGGCCGTCATAATCAGATCAGCAAATTCATCCACTACAAGGATAATATAAGGAAGGTATTTATGCCCGTCGTTTGGATTCAATTTGCGGTTTACAAATTTAGTGTTGTACTCTTTTATATTACGGCACTGCGCATCCTGCAACAACGCATAACGATTATCCATTTCAATACACAAAGAATTAAGCGTATGGATTACTTTGGTATTATCCGTAATAATGGCGTCTTCTGAATTTGGAAGTTTGGCTAAAAAATGTCGTTCGATTTTATTAAATAAAGTAAGCTCTACTTTTTTAGGATCAACCAGTACAAATTTTATTTGCGCGGGATGCTTTTTGTATAAAAGTGAAACAAGAATAGCATTCAATCCAACAGACTTACCCTGACCTGTTGCGCCGGCCATTAGCAAGTGCGGCATCTTTGCAAGGTCGGCAATAAAAATTTCGTTGCTGATGGTTTTACCAAGAGCGATCGGAAGATCAAAAGTAGAGTTATTGAATTTTTCGGAGGCAAGGATGTTGCGCATCGGAACCATTTCGGGAGTCTGGTTAGGAACTTCAATACCAATGGTGCCTTTGCCCGGAATAGGGGCAATGATACGGATTCCAAGGGCGGCAAGACTTAATGCGATATCATCTTCAAGGTTTTTAATTTTTGAAATACGTACACCAGCTGCCGGAACTATTTCATACAATGTAACGGTCGGACCAACAGTAGCCATGATCTTGTCAATCTCAATGCCATAATTCCTCAGCGTGGCAATAATGCGGTCTTTGTTGGCAACCAGTTCTTCCTGGTTTACTTTGTTATGTGAATTGCCGTAATCATTTAAAAGATCGAAGCCCGGGAATTTATAATGACCAAGGTCTAACGTTGGATCATATTCTCCAAACTCTTCAACAAGTTTTGCGGCCTTGTTTTCTTCTTCCATTATAATTGGCTCCACTACTGTTTTACCAATTTCAAATTGAGGTTCACCTTTGTTTTCATTAAGACTTGTTTCCGAAGTCGTATCAAGTGTTACCTGTTCGCCTTTGTCCGCCACTTCAGGTTTCTCAGCATCTACCGTATTTATAAGGCTGTCGTTTCCTGGCGCTACGATTTCAAGTCCAAGACCCTTGTCTTCTTTTACAGGAGTAATCACCAGATCATCACCCTTTTGTTTTATTTCAAAGTTGAGCAATTCCTCTTCTTCTTCGGGCGTGAGGCGTAAATCTTTTACTTCGTTAAATGAGGTATTAAAATCTTTTGCCGCTTCTGATGTTTGTGTAACAGGATCTAATTCTTCTTCGATCATTTCATCCTGGTGCAACACCGGTTTGGCCGGAAGTTTAAAAGATAAATTAATTACAAGCACCAAAAAGGTAAGCATTGAAAATGCAAGCAGGGCCAGCAAACCAATTCCGCCAACAACATTAGTAAGCTGTGAGTTGATGAAATAACCAAAGCCTCCACCCATAAAAAACAAACGGTCAGAGAAAATGTACGCCAATACCAGCGAACTCCAGGTCATCAGAAACAACCACTTGGCATTGAACGAAGAAACATTAATAAATTTTCGCTGAACGGTTTTTTGCAAACCGTACATGAAAATAACAGGTACAAGAATGAATGAAGCCGCTCCAAACCCCTTGTAAAGGAAAATATGAGAGATCAGTGCCCCGGCCTTTCCGAGCCAGTTCTGCACTTTTGTGTCAGGAGAAAATAATACGCTACCGGTATCTAACACTTTATCCTGGTCAACATCCCAGGTAAAAAAATAGGAAGTAAATGCGATGGCCAGGTAGGAAGAAAAAAGTATTAAAAGAAGACCAATTATTTTTTGAGTACGTTCGTTATTGTAAAACTCAACTGCCTGGCGCAGGCGTTGAGCCAACGAAATTTTTTCCTTTTTGGAAACAGGAGTTTCTATTTCAGGTTTAGCTTTGCTTGTGTTTTTTGGTTTTGTTTTTTTCTCAACAACCTCTTCAGTTTCTTCTTTCGCTTCTTTGCGGGGACGTTTTTTTTCTTCGGTTACACGCTCCACTTTATCAAACGGATTTTGAGTTCCTTCCACCAATGTTTCCGTTACCGGTTTTTCCCTGAATTTGTTCTTTTTTTCTGTGCTCATTATCCTTTAAAATTAGCCGCTTCGGGCCTTGCTTTCTGCATTACATGGCCAATGTTTTTAACTATGCTTTGTTAATCAAAAAAAGAGTGTTTTTGAAGGTTTTAAAACACACTTTAAACAACTTTAGCCTTCCATAAACTGTTTAATTATTGTAATATTGTTTCGCTTATGAAACATCTTTTTTTACTCCTCTTTACAGCTTCTTTTATATTTTCTAATGCTCAGAATGCCGACAGTGCCTGGGTTTGTAATAATTACAATAAAAAAGAAGTCCTTATTACAATGCGCGATGGTAAGAAGTTATTTACCAGCATTTATACGCCAAAAGAAAAATCTGAAAAACATCCTATTCTTGCCATTCGCACGCCGTATTCGGTAGCGCCGTACGGTAAAGAGTACAGTTCGCGATTATACAGTTCGCACTGGATGCATTATGTGAAAGAAAACTACATCATTGTAATGCAGGACGTGCGCGGAAGATTCATGAGTGAAGGTGAATACATGGACGTTAGGCCATTCAACGAAAATAAGAAAGGAAAAAAAGATATCGACGAAGCAAGTGATACCTACGATGCAGTGGACTGGCTGGTGAAAAACGTAGAAAATAATAACGGCAACGTTGGTTTCTTCGGAATTTCTTATCCGGGTTTTTACAGTACGATGGCGGCTCTCAGCAATCATCCTGCAATTAAAGCCGTTAGTCCGCAAGCCCCGGTAACAGAGTGGTTCCTGGGTGATGATTTTCACCACAACGGCGCCTTTGCGTTAATGGACGGCTTTCATTTTTATTATGGATTCGGCGTGCCGCGCCCAAAGCCGGTTACCTCTCACTGGAGGGATTTTGCTTTTCCGGGAAAAGACAATTACGATTTTTATCTGAAGCAGGGCGCTCTCAAAAATTACACAAAACTCATGGGTGATTCCATAAAATTCTGGAACGAGATGATGGACCATCCCAATTATGACGACTTCTGGAAAGCACGTGATGCGCGCCGTGCCTGTAAGAACGTGAAGCCCGCGATGCTTATTGTAGGCGGGACTTTTGACGCTGAAGATTGTTACGGCGCCTGGAATTTATACAAGGCCATTGAAAAACAAAGTCCCGCTACCAACAATAAACTGGTGATGGGCCCCTGGTTTCACGGCGGATGGAGCAGGGGTAATGGAAGTTATCTTGGTAATGTGAGGTTCGGGTCAAAAACAGCGGAGTATTTTCAAAACGAAATTGAATTACCTTTTTTTAATTATTACTTAAAAGGAAAAGGTACTGGAAATAATCTTCCGGAAGCCTCTGTGTTTTTTACCGGTGAAAATAACTGGAAGAAGCTGGAGAGCTGGCCGCCGCCGAAGATGGATCAGAGATTACTTTACCTGGGCGCAAAACAGACATTGAGTTTCGACAAGCCTTCGGTGGCTTCATCTTTTTCAAAATATACCAGCGACCCTAACAAGCCGGTGCCTTACACCGAAGATGTTCACATG
>JACDDR010000017.1:28369-48590 GCA_013816895.1 Bacteroidota bacterium | reverse complement strand
GACTAAGAGTGGCAACGTGGAAACCGTTATCAGAGGTGATGCGGGTCATTTTCCCCGATTTTAAATTCACCGAATAAAAATCCTGATTAACAGGCGACTGCTCGTTGGCGTGGAAAAAGAAATTTTCCCCTTTGTTATCAAAGCCCGCCACATCTTTCACTTCCCAATTTCCTTTGGTAAGTTGTTTCATCATCTCGCCCTTAATGTTGTATAAATACAAATGATTAAAACCATCGCGACGGCTCTGCCAGATAAACTGTGTTGCGTTGTTTTTTACAAACAGCATTGCGTGAAGTGGTTCGGCGTATTTCTCATCCCTTTCTTCAAAGAGCATGCGGGTGAAATTACCGGTAGCAGCGTCGTATTCATTTACCTTAAAATGGTTTTGCTCGCGGTTTAACACCACCACGTAAATATTTTTTTCATCCGGACTCCAGGCAATGTTGGTGAGGTACTGATCCTTTGGTCCTTCAGTACGTAAATAAACAGTTGATTTTTTCTCAACGTTGTATATTCCCACGGTAACATAATGACTGTTATTTCCGGCCATGGGATATTTTATGTTTGTGTTTTTAGCAGGATAGGTTGACCAGTCGATAATCGGGTAGTCGGTAACATCGCTTTGATCCATTCGGTAAAAAGCAAGCAGATTTCCTTTCGGACTCCAGAACGTTCCTTTACTGATGCCGAACTCGTCGCGGTGTACACTTTTACCATAAACAAGATTATAAGATCCGTCTTTGCTTACCTGTTCTGTTTTTCCGTTTTTAACTACGAAAAGATTGTTAGCTGCAACGTAGGCGTAGGTTTCTCCTTTTTTAAATTCGTCGAGGTCATCAATGGTATTATCCACTTTTTTTATATCCGAAGGCGCAAGAGTTTTTTTAGACAGAGAATAAATCCAGTCGCCTTTTTTATTGGTGATGTAAATTTCATCCGCTGTTTTAAAGCTGATGCCGTTTAGGTACGACAGCGTATCCTGTGATGCAGCTTTTAGATTCTTGTTTAATTCGGAAAGGGTAATAATATCTTTTGCGTTGCCGCTGGATTGCTGAACAGATTTTAACGCGTTGTTATCAATATATGCCGCCCAATCTGTTTCGGGCACAAACAGCGTTTGAATGCGTTTGGGAGCAAGGCTGCTGCGGCCCTTAAGCACCGCATCCTGAATGGTGAGTAATTTTGTTTGCGCTAAAAAACTTATGGAAATAAAAAGTCCCGTTGCAAAAAAGAGGTATGTTTTTTTCATGTTATTTAAATGCTGTGCCAATTTCTTTTATTAAATGGATGTTTTTTTCCAATGCGTTTCCGACAACTATCATGTTTGCGCCGGCGTTAATAAGGGCGGTGGCTTTCCTGGATGAATCTATGCCGCCCCCAACAATAACAGGAATTGAAACCGTTTGCTTTATTTTTTTTACAAGTGCCGGAGCCACGTTGTTTGTAGCGCCGCTGCCTGCTTCCAAATATATTGCTTTAAAGCCCAGCTGCTCTCCCGCCAATGACGTGATAATTATTTTAGAAGCATCCGCCGGGTCAAGCGGAAGAGTTTTCGTAACTTTTTGAGTGGTTGAAACAGCACCTCCGCCAATTAATAAATATGCTGTAGGTAAAAATGACAGATTCATTTTTTTGATGATGGGCGCTGCACGTAAATGTTTTTCAATAAGGTATTCGGGATTGCGGCCGGAGAGCAGGCTTAAGAGCAGGAGCCCATCTGCATTTTTTGAAAGTTGGGTTTCATCTCCCGGGAAAAGTATAACGGGGAGCGTTGTGTGTTCTTTCATCGATGTAATTACCTTTGAAATGGTGTTGCTTTTTAATTCGCTCCCTCCAACTAAAAAACAACTGGTATTATGTTTAGCCGCCAGCGCGATGAGATCGGGATTATACTTATCCGGGTCTATCAGCACTGCCAGGGCAGGCTTAGAGGATGACAATGCTTTTATAAACGTATTAAACTTCATTTAAAATATACACAAGGATATAATCGCCGTGTTTTTCTTTTTTCAATAAATATCTTGTTTTTTTATTGTTCATGTGCAGACTGCCGTAAAACAAATCCCCACCTTCATCAAAGGGTTCAATAAAAATGTTTGCGCAAAAATCCACACCCTTTAATCCGTAAGCCTTGTAAACGGCTTCCTTTGCGGCCCAGAGAACGGTAAGGGTTTCGGTATTATTGCCGGCAAACTCCAGTTCCTCTTCACAAAGAAATTTATGGCGGATGTTCTTTACCTTATCGCGAATGAGTTCAACATCCACACCGGTGCTTTCCTTTTCGTTAAGCATAATAACCAGCTTATCGTGAGAGTGAGAGATGGAAATATGAGCGGAAGAAAGAGATAAAAACGGCTTTCCTTCAGCACTGTAATTCAGAATTACTTCCTGTTGCGGAAACAGATTTTTTAACAATAGTTCGGTTGCTCTTTGTTCACCTTCGCGCTTTTTTATAATGTCGTGATCTCTACAGAAAGCCTCTAAATCAAGCATTGCAAGCCTTATGTGGTCATTTATGTTAAGGATGTTAATCAATGCTTATAATTTGAGAATTACAAACTTATAACTTATCTTTGTAATCCATTTAAAATAAAAACAAAATGTCGTCTACAACAACAACCGCAAAATTCATTAAACACAAAGTTAAAGATATGTCTTTGGCCGAGTGGGGAAGAAAAGAAATTAAATTAGCTGAAGAAGAAATGCCGGGCTTAATGAGCCTGCGCAAAGAATACGGCGCCAGCCAGCCGTTAAAAGGAGCCCGCATTGCAGGTTGCCTGCACATGACCATTCAAACAGCTGTGCTTATTGAAACTTTAAAAGCTCTGGGAGCTGAAGTTACCTGGAGCTCTTGTAATATTTTTTCTACTCAGGACCATGCCGCTGCTGCTATTGCTGCTGCCGGAATTCAGGTGTATGCCTGGAAAGGTATGAGCGCTGAAGAGTTTGACTGGTGTATTGAGCAGACTTTATGGTTTGGCGAAGACCGTCAGCCTTTAAATATGATCCTGGACGACGGTGGAGATTTAACTAATTTAGTATTTGATAAATATCCTGAATTAGCAGCTGGCATTAAAGGCCTTAGCGAAGAAACCACTACTGGTGTTCACCGTTTACATGAGCGCATGAAAAACGGAACTTTATTAGTTCCTGCAATTAATATTAACGATTCTGTTACCAAATCAAAATTTGATAATAAATACGGTTGCCGCGAAAGTTTAGTGGATGCTATCCGCCGCGCTACCGACGTAATGATGGCCGGTAAAGTGGCTGTAGTTGCTGGCTACGGCGATGTTGGAAAGGGTTCTGCACAATCATTATCATCGCAAGGTGTACGTGTTACTGTTACAGAAATTGACCCAATCTGCGCTTTACAAGCTGCAATGGACGGATATGAAGTAAAGAAAATGGACGATGCTGTTAAAAAGGCGGACATTATTGTTACAACTACCGGAAATAAAGATATTGTTGTTGGTCGTCATTTTGAAAGCATGAAACATGGTGCTATTGTTTGTAACATTGGCCACTTTGATACTGAAATTGATATGGCCTGGTTAAACAAAACTTATGGTAATACTAAAGATACCATTAAGCCACAGGTTGACCAATACACTATTAAAGGAAAAAACATTATTGTATTAGCTGAAGGACGTTTAGTAAACTTAGGTTGCGCTACGGGTCACCCAAGTTTTGTAATGAGTAACTCATTTACAAACCAAACGCTTGCTCAGTTAGAACTTTGGACAAACACTGCGGCTTATGAGAAAAAAGTGTACGTGTTGCCAAAAATTTTAGATGAGAAGGTTGCGCGTTTGCACCTTTCAAAAATTGGTGTTGAATTAGATACCTTAAATAAAGATCAGGCAGATTACATCGGTGTAAAAGTTGATGGTCCGTTTAAATCAGATGCTTACAGGTACTAATTGTCACTTCTCGATACATTCCTCCTTACGTCGGAACACCCGAAGTGACAATAATAAATAAACCCTTAATAAATAATCCGCCACTGTGCGGATTATTTTTTGACAAATAAATTAAAATATGAAAAAATTAATTCTCCTTGCTGCAATTATTGGAACTGGCTTATTAAGCTCCTGCGGACCATCTCAAAAAGATGCCATCACCTACAACGATGGTATCATGGATCTGATTGATGCCTTAAAAACCGAACACACTTTGTTTATTGGTCAGATCGACGGACACAACGTTGATTCCTTAAAAATCAGCCATACACTTTTCGCTGATAAGGCTAAGAAAAGTTTAGAGGAAAGTAAAAAATACGGTCCTTTTGCTGAGAAGAAAGATTTCAGCAACGCTACCCATGACTATTTTATGGCAATGAATTCCATTGCGGTGAATGAAGGCAGACAGATGGTGGAAATCATGTCTAAAGACAGCGCGCATGTAACGCAGGACGACCTGGATAAAATTACAGCGTTGGCCAACACCTTTGATGAAACCTACAGTAAGGCTTATGATAAATTGCAGGCTGAGCAGATAAAATTTTCGAAGGAATGGAAATTTGAATTGATAGAGACTTCTAAGTAAGCCTTCTCATTTTTTCTTGGTCACAAGCTTTTAAGAGTAGGGAAACCGCTGCCCGTAGTGGTTTCAGAACACCAGGTTCATTTTGCTTGGCAGATCGTTGGGTTCAATGTTCTGAACCTGGATGATCTCCTGAATTGTTTTAAGATTTTCAATAATTTTAAACTGGAACAAATGAAGGTCTTCTCCTTTTAAGATTATAAAATAATCCGTTTTCGGAAGTTCTTTTACAAGCCTTGTGCTTTCTTCAACGGTGTGTTCGCTGAAAAGATCCCCTGCCCCTGCTCCATCATCCCTGTTAATTTCTAGATTGCTTGCGTTTGGGATAAGAAAATATTCAAGTCCCATTTCTTCACTCACATAACGGAAGAGCGAAAAATAAAAAAGTTTTCCTCCCTTTAAATTATACGGAATGTTATCGCCAAGGGCAAGATCAATGCCAATGGCCCTATTGATAGATGTAACAAGTGAATATTGATTCTCGGCACTTGTGATGCCAATGAGAACGAAGTCAAGATCGTCGGAGCTTGTGTTTAATGTGTGTTTAGCCATAAGGCATTTTTAAAGCGGCTGATTTTACTGCTAAATACATTATTTATAAAACTTCGTTATTTTAACTTAGATCCGTCAAAAATAAACACTCCATAAGTACCTTTATAGTCTCTGTACACATCCATTGGATAATTCGCATCACCATCCTGGCCTGGTCTGTAATCCTGAACATAAAGTTCTCCAAATTTACCGAATCCAACATGGTCTCTTCTTAAAGTTCCACCTGTAAAGCGATACGAACCGTCTTTATCTTTAAACGCAAAATAAAATACATGGTTGCCTATTTTGCTTGAAGCAACATTTGTATTTGCATCTACTAATGTTCTAAAATCATCAACACCGTCTGCCTTATCGAACGTTAACTTTAAAACTTCGGTAATGCCATATTTTTGTTTGATCAATGCGATGATTGTTGCGTTTGAATTTTCCGGATTTTTATACCCGGGATTTCCGGTTTTTGAAAAACATAAAGGCAATGGCATTGATTTTACTGCTTGTATACCTGCTTTTACCGAAGCTTTAAAGCTGTTTTCTTTCGCTGCTTCGTTGGCTTTTAGGCCGTATTCAAACAATTTATCCTGTTCTTCGTTTGAGGATGTTGTGTAGTCGAGACTATATTTCGAATCAAAATCAATGTTTGCAATGCCACTCATTTCCTGTTTTGTAAGTTCAAATTTCAGATCGTATTTTTTTCCAACAAAATCTTTATCAATTAAAGCTCTGAAAAATTCACTGCCGGAGGAATAAACCGTTGTGGCTTCTTCCTTGGTAGGAATAATATCAATTAAAATTTCTTTCGATTCTAAATTATCCCTAGTTAAACTCATATCAACGGTAATTGGTCCTAATGGTGCATAGTCGCCCTCCTCGTTTTTATACTTAACAATAAACGACATTACTCTAACCACGTTTTTATCTGTAATGCCATAATACTCTTTTAAATCATAAAATTTTGCGCTGCAATACTCCTTTAATGGCTTTTCTAAAGTCATTTTAGCATAGATATGGTCTGTTATTTTAAAGGATTTTTGTGTTGGTGGGTTTGAAGAGAAATGTTTCGTAGAAAAAACGATATTGTTTTTGCCATTAACACCCTGTTGTTTTTTTCCGGCTGCTTCATTATTTAATTTGTGTTCATTTTTAAGCGTAGCCTCAAGCTCTTCTGCACATTGATTTCGCCAGGCTAATTGTGTTTCATCTGTTGAGCCAGTATAATCAATTTTGAATTTACCGGCAGCTTCAATGTTAAAGACTTTCGGATAATTTGCATTCTCCAGTTCATCTAAAGTCAGTTAGTACTCTATTACTCCATCACCAAGCCCGCCTGCGGTAATGCCCGAATACATTTTTTTATCATCAAAATAAGTGGTAGTTCCAGAACCTTTTGAAGGAGCAATATCAAAATCAATTTCCTTTTTCAATAAATCGCTTTCTTTTAAAACTATAATTCCATTTTCTTTAAAAAAATCTGTATAAACCCCCTCTGTTTTCATCAAAAAATTAAAATGCAGCGTAATTTGATTTTTGCTGCCTGAGTGTCGCATCCAATATTGCCGCCTGCTCATTGTACCAGTTTTTTTGAGTTTCTTTTGTACTTTGAGTGTAATCTATAGTTATAAATCCCGAAGGAGCGTCTTTTGATGTAACATTTGTATAAGTATCTTTGGTGTATCCCGGTGTGGTATTGCCCTCTACTTTAACAGCAATTAAACCTTTATCATACCTGTATTTGTCATCTATTTTATATTCATTAAGTACCAATTGAAAATTAACAAGCTGGCCTATATAATTATCTTCGTCCCGTAAGCTAGTGAATTGATTAAAAAAAGTTGCTCTTGGTCCGTAAAAATAAGTGGAGGTGTGGTCTTCATCAGATATAATATCCAGGTCTAATTGGTTTTTACTCAAATCGCTTTCGCTTAAATAAATATTTATCTCAGAGGGAACGTGATCTTCTTTTCCGGAATTTTGGTCCTTTATTTCAATGGTAATAAAATGGGTGTATTTCCCCTCTAAACCATCTTCCCTTACGTTCTGTAGTCCTGCCGCATCTAATTCGCGCGCATACTGTTTTAATGTCTTTTCAACGTTAATCCTGCAATAAATAGTGGAGCCTGCCTTGAATTCTTTTTGAGTTGCCGGACGAGTAGAAAAAGGTTTAGAAGCAATGGAAATTGAATTTTTTGTTTGTGCATGGTTAATTAACGGCAATGCGCAAATTAACAGGAGGATTGCAAATTTTATCAGTGTTTTCATATTAGTTCTACAATAATAGTTCATTCCCTCAAACTTAAAAATAAAATCACTGGTTTGCCATGATAAAAAATGATTTAACGAATTTAAATGCTATTATATTTGTTTGAAGTTACCGGAGCACATTCGTAAGCCAAATAAGAGTCAATGGATTTGACAATAATATAGTAAATTCGAAACCGATGGTTGATATTTTTAAAACCCTGGCGCAATATACCTTTATTGTGCAAGGATTCGCCTTCCCCCTCCTGTTAATAGTTACATGCTATGCCATTTATTGGGGACTCACAAATAAATCCCGTGCAAAATTAAAAAATGAAAACGGCCGTAATCCAGCAATTATCAATTTTAATGAGGCGGAAGTATTAAAACCACTTAAATGCACTAATTGTGGGGGAGTTTTACTGATTAACTCGGCTAAAAATGAGTGTTTGCATTGCGGTTGTAAGCAAAGCGTGCCAATACATTATTTGGAAATATTCGAATTTAGAGAAGAGGCCGGAAAAAAAATCCAGTTGGCAAATAAGTATTGGAAAAAAGTAAATTATATAACGTCGCCCCTGAATAGATTTTTACTTTTGGTTTTGGTTTTTTGGTTTGTGATTTCATTTATAATATTAATTGTAACAGATTCAAAAGATACTACTACAAATACACCTTCCTATAATTGGTACATGGTTCATTTTGGTGCCATTTCAATTGGGACTTTATTTTTTTGGATTATTGTATTTTTAACTATCCGCGGAATGATTGGAAATAAATTAAGAAAATTTCTCCCGGAGTTACAGTCCAGCTCATCGGTATTATCTACCAAAGAAACCGTTGCCTGCTCACAATGTGCTGCCCCAATACTATTTAATAAAAATGATGTTGGGTGTGTGTGCAGTTATTGCGGCGTAGAAACATACCGGGTGATTTTTGCCAAAAGAATGCGCGATAGTGAAAACAGGAATAGAGAAAATGCTAAATTCTCTCTGATTGAAGCTATGAGATTATTTGAAGAGGCTAAAGAAGATGTTATTGGTGGGGCTATTATTTTGCCCGCTATTTTAATAGTGATTCCTTCTGTTTTAATTCTGGCATTTTATATCCTGCCAAAACTAATTGCTAACGGTTTCGCTAATTTATTTTGAGTACAACTTCTATTCTGCTTTCTCAGCAAGCTCCTCCAGGGTTAACTGAGCGGCTTTTTGCTCGGCCACTTTTTTGCTATAGTTTTCGAAACGGATGTATGGTTTTTCGTTAATAAAAACCTGAATAGCGTACAACTTGTTAGCGCCATCTTTACGTTCCTCTACAAGTCTGTATTCAAGTTTTAAACGGTTTTTCTGACAATAGATCTGAAGCTGACTCTTGTAATCCTCGTTCGTATTTACAAGCTCTTCAACATCCACATGATTTTTAATTATTTTTTTTAAAACAAAGTTTTTTGTCTTGTCGTAGCCCTTATCAATGTAAACTGCGCCAATAAAGGCTTCAAAGGCATCGCCATAAGCACTCGATTTTGCTTTTTCGTCTTTGCTTAAACTTGTTTTTAAAAAATGATTGAAACCGAATTTTATGGCAAGGTTCTTAAGGCTTTGTCCGTTAACGATCTTACTGCGAAGCTGCGTTAAAAAGCCTTCGTCTTTATAAGGATATATTTTAAAAAGATATTCCGCTACGATGGCTCCAAGAACCGCGTCACCAAGGAACTCCAGGCGCTCATTGCTTACACTGCCTTCGGTTGATTTTTTTGCAGATACACTGCTGTGTGAAAACGCCTGAAAATAAAGCGCAATGTTATCAGGCCGATAACCCGTGGTTGTCTTAATCCATTTCTTAAACTCTTTATCGACTTTCGAATTATTAAAATTCAGTTGCGATAATAGACGTTTCAAAGCCTGTAAAAATTAATTGTACTTTTTAATAACAACGGCCGCGTTATGTCCACCGAAACCAAAGGTATTACTGATGGCTGCGTTTACGGTACGGTGTTGCATTTTGTTGAGGGTAAGATTTAGTTTTGGATCTAAATCCGGATCAGGGTTAACGTTGTTAATGGTTGGAGGAATGGTTCCGTTTTTAACTGCAAGTATCGTGGCGATGGCTTCAATAGCTCCTGCGGCGCCTAATAAATGCCCTGTCATGCTTTTTGTGGAGCTGATGTTCATCTTGTATGCGTGCTCGCCAAAAACGTTTGTAATAGCCTTTAATTCGGCCAGATCGCCCAAAGGGGTGCTTGTACCGTGAGTGTTAATATAATCAATATCTGAAGGGTTCATGCCGGCATCTTTTAATGCGCGGGTCATTACCAGGGTTGCGCCCAATCCTTCAGGGTGTGGGGCTGTAATGTGATGCGCATCGGCACTCATTCCGCCACCTACAATTTCTGCGTAAATTTTCGCTCCGCGAGCCAGGGCGTGATCCAGTTCTTCAAGTATTATAGCACCCCCGCCTTCACCCAGTACAAATCCATCACGATCCTTATCATAGGGCCTTGAGGCGCCAGCAGGATCATCATTACGGGTGCTCATGGCCTGGCAGGCATTAAACCCTCCAATACCACTTTCATTAATTGCAGCTTCACTTCCACCGGTAACAATGGCTACAGCTTTACCCATACGGATATAGTTGAAGGCATCAATCATGGCGTTGGTTGAAGAAGCGCATGCCGAAACAGTTGTAAAGTTAGGGCCCCTTAAGCCAAATCGCATGGAGATGTGACCACTGCAGATATCGGCAATCATTTTTGGTATAAAGAAAGGGTTGAAACGCGGCGTCCCGTCTCCTTTTGCAAAAGCAAAGGTTTCGTTCTGAAATGTATCCAGTCCGCCAATGCCGCTTCCCCAGATAACACCTACTTCATTAAGATCGGTGTTCTCAGCGCTAAGGCCACTGTCGGCAAAGGCCTGCACGCTGGCAGCAATACCATACCAGGTATAGGTGTCCAGTTTACGTGCTTCCTTTCGGTCGAAATATTCTTCGGGATTAAAGCCCTTTACCTCACAGGCAAAGCGGGTTTTAAATTTAGATGCATCAAAACGTGTAATAGGCGCCGCACCGCTAACCCCGTTAATAAGATTATTCCAATAGTCATTTACGTTATTGCCTAAAGGAGTTACAGCACCGAGTCCGGTAACTACTACACGTTTTAATTGCATGAGAACTTTTTAGTTTTTAGCGTTAGCTTCAATATAAGCGATAGCATCCCCTACAGTGCCAATTTTTTCTGCTTGTTCGTCGGGAATAGCGATATTGAATTCCTTTTCAAATTCCATGATCAATTCTACGGTATCAAGAGAATCAGCTCCTAAATCGTTAGTAAAGCTCGCGGTCGGCGTTACTTCTTTTTCATCTACACCTAATTTATCAACGATGATTGATTTTACTTTGTTTGCAATGTCAGACATTCTAGTTTGGATTTAAAAATTTTGCACAAAAATAATTATATTTCGCTAAAACAAAATTAATAGTTGAAAATTAAGGTTGTTTTTTGCACAACATATTCATTTAGGCACACAATTCTAGGTAACCCGCTGATAATGAGGTGATATGCTTTCAAGAAGTCATTCTGCACACACTAGGATGTCTTTTTAATAACCCTATGGGTGTGATGGTGACGTTTATGGTGCGTGAAGTGACTTCCGTGATGCACTGTTCTTTTTTCCTCTTCTTTGTTGAAGTGATTCACAATAACATACAACACAAGACTTGCAATTACAATTCCCGCGATGATGTAAAATCCCCCAAGAGAATTCGAAAATTCACTTAGGACAAATTTGTCAAATTTATCCCCTACTGAGGCACTCATTGAGTTTACGTTTACCAGCAGAAACCCTAACAGGAGACTAACTGATTTAAAAAATGTTGTTTTCATGGTACTTGTTTTTAATTTGTTTGTTTTATGAAATTCGGCCAGGGAAAGCGCATTTCACATATATGTTTTAATGAGACTATTCTAAAGTCTTTAACACTATAAACGTGCCGGAAAGCCACAGGGTTGGCTTTTTAACGTTCTTTTTCAATCGATTTAATTTTTTTGTTTAAAAAAGAGTTTGTATATTTGCCTCCGAAATATTAAATGAAACAGCAGGGGACTCGGGTCCCCTATTTTATTGACCAATTTTTGATAACACAGGAAAAAATATCTGCACTGGCCAACCAGCATCTTGCTAACGGCCCGCTCTTTGTTACCGGTATCCGCATAGGTGCCGATAATCAGGTAATTGTGTTCCTTGACGGAGACCGCGGCGTTACCATTAGCGACTGTGTGGAATTAAGCAGGCACATAGAAAAAAGCCTGGGCGACTCTGAAGACTTCAGCCTGGATGTAAGTTCACACGGCGCGGCAAGTCCGCTTACCATGCCCCGGCAGTACATCAAGCATATTGGCCGCGACTTTGACATAAAATTACTGGATGGTAACAAGGTAGAGGGAACTCTCGTAGAATGCGACAACGAAAAAATTAAATTAGAATACTCCGTTAGGGAAGACAAGCCCATCGGGAAAGGAAAAATTACAGTGGTGAAACATCATGTAATTAATTATAGTGAAATAAAGGAATCAAAAATTAAACTTAAATTTTAAAACACAACACCATGGAAGGCGTAAACCTTATTGAATCGTTTTCGGAGTTCAAAGACATCAAGAACATCGATCGTGCTACATTAATGAGCATTATTGAAGATGTTTTCAGAAGCATGCTTATCAAGCGCTACGGAAGCGATAAAAATTTCGATATCATTGTTAACCCGGACAAGGGTGACGTTGAGATATACAAAAACCGCAGGATTGTGGAGGATGAGTTTGCAGAAGATTCGTTCGACTACGATGAAAACAAACACATTAGTTACAGCGACGCAAAAAAAATTGAGCCGGATTTTGAGATAGGAGAAGATCTTTCAGAAAAAGTAAAGCTTGAAGATTTCGGTCGCCGCGCTGTATTATCGGTTCGCCAGAACCTCGTACAAAAAATTCTTGAGCTTGAGAAAAGCGAAGTTTACAACAAGTACAAGGAAAAAGTGGGCGATGTTATTACTGCAGAAGTTTACCAGGTGTGGAAAAAAGAAATTATGCTTGTGGATGATGAGGGGAATGAATTACTGCTTCCAAAATCCGAGCAAATTCCTTCTGACTTCTTTAAAAAAGGCGACACTGTTAAAGCTGTTGTTTCTAAGGTAGATCTTAAAAACGGATCTCCTTCCATTATTGTATCTCGTACTTCGCCTGTATTTCTTGAGCGTTTATTCGAAAACGAAGTTCCAGAAATATTTGACGGTTTAATTACAATTAAGAAAATTGTAAGGGAGCCGGGAGAGCGTGCTAAAGTAGCTGTTGAAAGTTACGACGACCGTATTGATCCGGTTGGTGCTTGTGTGGGAATGAAGGGTTCGCGTATTCACGGAATTGTTCGCGAATTAAAAAATGAAAACATCGACGTTATTAATTTTACCAATAACTCTACTCTTTTAATTCAGCGCTCTTTAAGTCCTGCAAAAATTACCACTATTAAAATTGATGAAGAAACCAAACGTGCTGAGGTTTTCCTGAAGCCTGACCAAATCAGCCTTGCCATTGGTAAGGGCGGGTTTAACATTAAACTTGCCGGTAAATTAACCGGTTACGAAATTGATGTATTCCGCGATACAGATGTGGATGTTGAAACTGAAGACGTTGACCTGGAAGAATTTTCTGATGAGATTGAAGCAAATATTATCGAGCAGTTAAAATTAATTGGTTGCGATACCGCAAAATCTGTGCTGGAGTTAAGCGATAGTGAATTAGCGCGCCGCACGGGCATTGAAGAAACCACGCTTGCAAACGTTCGCGGAATTCTTCAGTCGGAATTTGAAGATTAACAGCACGGCCATGAAGCAGTGAGAAAGGGTGGCGGCTTGCCCGGTTAAGCCGCATTTAAAAATTAAAAAAAGAATTTTACAGTACATATGTCAGAAACAGCTAAAACACTTCGATTAAGCAAGGTAGCTAAGGAATTCAATCTTTCCCTCGGGAAGATCGTAGAGTTTCTTGCGTCCAAGAGCTTTCCCGTTGAAAGCAATCCCAATGCGAAGATTGGTGATGAGGAATACCGATTGCTGCTAAAAGAATTTTCGAGCGACAAATCAGCACGCGAAGAAGCAGAGCATGTTTCACAGGCTATTATTAAAGTAAAGCGCGAGACCATTGTTTTAGATGAAATAAAAGCAAAAAAACAAAAGGAAGAAGACGCTTCGCACGATGAGGTGGTTATTAAAGATCTAACTTCTGCAAAAATTACCGAAACAAAAAAGGTAGAACAGGAAACGCCCGAAATACATAAAGAAAAGACCGAAAACATTGATGGTCCTAAGGTTATAGGAAAGCTTAACCTGGACGAGATGAACCTTAAAACCAAACCCGATAAAAAGGAAAAAGGAAAAAAGGACGCTGAAAAAACTACCGGAAAGAAAAAGGAAAAAGAGAAGGAAACCGAAAAAGAAAAGCAGGAAGAAATAGTACTCCCTAAAGTAGAAGAGAAAAAAGAAGAGGTTCAGGAACACCTTCCGCCAGAGCATATTGAAACAAAATTTGAAAAACTGGAAGGTGTAAAAATTCTTGGTAAAGTAGAGTTGCCGGTAGTAAAAGACAATAGCAAGAAAGCGGCGGATGAAGCTCTTGAACGCAAAAAACGCAAACGTATCCGTAAAGGTGGTTTGTCGCAGGAAGAAATTAAAAAGGTAGGAACCGAGCAGGCTAAAATAGCCAAGGAACGCGCCAAAGAAAAATATGGCGACCCGCGAGCAAGAAACAAAGGTCCTCATACCGGCGGCCCTAACAGTAACACGGCCAACAAGCCGCGTCACGAGCTCACCGAAGAAGAAATTCAAAAACAGATCAAGGAAACTTTAGCACGCTTAAGTGAAAAAGGATCCAAATCAAAAGCATCCAAATACCGTAAGGAAAAACGTAGCGATGTTCGCGAACGTATGGATAAAGAGGCTGAGTTACTGGAAGCTGATAAAAAAGTATTAAAGGTTGCAGAGTTTGTTAGTGCCAATCAAATGGCGCAAATGATGAACGTGCAGGTAACAAAAATTATTTCTACCTGTATGTCGCTTGGACTTTTTGTATCTATTAACCAGCGTTTGGACGCGGAAACAATTTCTATTGTTGCGGAAGAGTTTGGTTACAAAGTTGAATTTGCTTCTGCAGAAGATGTAGAGGCTGTTGTTGAAGAAATAGATAAAGAAGAAGATTTGATTCACCGTCCTCCAATCGTTACCGTAATGGGTCACGTCGACCACGGTAAGACGTCACTGCTTGACTTTATCCGTAAAGCGAATGTAGTGGCTGGTGAGGCTGGTGGAATTACACAGCACATTGGCGCATACAATATTAATGTTGCTGATGGAAGAAGCATGACCTTTCTGGATACACCGGGTCACGAAGCCTTTACCGCAATGCGTGCCCGTGGTGCCAAAGTAACCGATATTGCCATTATTGTGATTGCGGCAGACGATAGCATCATGCCACAAACCAAAGAGGCCATTAACCACGCACAGGCAGCCGGTGTACGAATGATTTTTGCAATTAATAAAATTGATAAGCCGGGGGCTAACCCTGATAAAATACGTGAAGGATTATCTGCCATGAACATTCTTGTTGAAGAGTGGGGCGGTAAATTCCAATGTCAGGAAGTATCTGCTAAAAAAGGATTGAACATCGAACTTCTTTTGGAAAAAGTGTTGCTTGAGGCGGAGATGATGGAACTTAAAGCCAATCCAAACCGTCATGCACAGGGAAGTGTAATAGAAGCCAGTATGGAAGAAGGCCGTGGTTACGTGGCAACCATTCTTGTTCAAACAGGAACCTTACGTGTTGGAGATATCATGCTTGCCGGTTCGTTCAGCGGACGTGTAAGAGCGATGTTCAACGAACGTGGACAGAAAGTTGAAAAGGCTAGTCCTTCGCATCCTGTTAAGGTGTTAGGATTAAGCGGTGCGCCTACAGCCGGCGATAAGTTTAACGTAATGGGCGATGAACGTGAGGCAAGAGAAATTGCCAATAAACGTCAGCAGCTGCAACGTGAGCAGGGAATACGTACTCACAAACACATTACACTGGATGAGATTGGAAGACGCTTAGCGATCGGAGATTTCAAAGAACTGAATGTGATTGTTAAAGGTGACGTAGACGGATCTATTGAAGCCTTATCGGATTCCTTATTAAAATTAACAACTGAAAAAGTTGCGGTTAATATTATTCATAAATCGGTTGGTGCAATCAGCGAAAGCGATGTGTTGCTGGCTTCGGCATCCAACGCTATTATTATTGGATTCCAGGTTAGGCCTACAACTTCAGCGCGTAAACTTGCTGAGGTAGAAGAAATTGATATCCGCCTCTACTCTATCATCTACGACGCCATCAACGAAATTAAGGCTGCCATGGAAGGTATGCTGGCTCCTGAGTTTGAAGAGAAGATCGTATGCAATATCGAGATCAGGGAAGTATTTAAAATTACCAAGGTGGGTACCATTGCAGGATGTTATGTTCTTGATGGAAAAGTTACACGAAACACCAAGGTGCGCGTTATCCGCGATAACATTGTTGTTCACACAGGATCACTTGGCTCTTTAAAACGCTTTAAGGACGATGTGAAAGAGGTTTCAACCGGTTACGAATGCGGATTAAACATTGAAAATTTTAACGACATCCAGGTTGGAGATGTGGTTGAGGGTTACGATATGGTTGAGATTAAAGCTAAACTATAAAGGATTATATAAACTTTTAAAAAACCTCTCCATAATTCGGAGAGGTTTTTTTGTTTAGGAACATTTATTTTTTTGATTCTTTAGTGAGACCTTAAAGAAGATCCTTCCAAGGGTTATCTCGTTAAAAGACCCATCATTCTTACTTTATTGTTTTTCCCAGGCTTTAAACAACTTTCTTCGCCGGAAGGTAATCCTATTAAACTATGCCTTATCTGCCGCCCCCGAAACCTTAAATCATCCTGAGGTTGTATATTTTGTCCGTTGCAAGAAAAATTATTGCAGATTAACGGGGGTGAAAACGACAGCCCAAAGGAGCCTAGCCACAAATTTCCTCAAAAACATCCTAACGAATCAAAAATATATATCTAATTGGTTATCAACAAGTTCTCTGTGTCGGCCCAAGATTTGCTAGCCCATTGCCAGGCTTCTAAATTCGCGTCAAAAACACTAAGGAATGCGTCTCATTATAGGGGCATTTAAATAGAACAAATGTGCTCCCCGGAAACCAGGAATGAGGCTCTGTTTACTTTTGCCATTTTCACCCGATTACCGAGCTCCTCTAGAATGAGCTCGTCGCATGTAACCGGATTCTCGGTTTTAAAGTTGAAGTCTAACAGGCCATCAGCCCTTAATAACATGGCTTATGTTAAAAGGCAATTGAAGAATAAACAGGTAATAATTTAAACGCCGGCCCCTCTTATAATAATCCCGAACCTTATGCTAACATTAATAATGTAAAATTCCGGGAAGAGAAAACTTAGGCAAGAATGCAAAAGCTAAATAAGAAAAGGTTTTTCATTGGGGAGAGAGTTGTGCCCGTAAGGCATGATTAGCGGCTAAAGTGTGAAGCCGGATTTATCCTCAAGAAATGCTCCGTCCGAAAGAAAAGGAATCCAAAACCAACCCAGGGATGTAGAAAATATTTCAGGAAACATGGCCGATTAGCCATCATTTTATGGTTCGCGAAAATAGAGAGTGACTTAAAATCTGGCGAGGGCTTTGCTGATTGCTTGAAAACTGCAACAGTAATTGTTAGTTAATCAGACGAACAAAAACGCAGCTGATGTTAAGAGGAGCTCTTATATGAAAAATAGTTGGCTTAGGTCCGGAAGTTAAATTATGGGGCTCGCAACGCGACAACAAAGATTAGGATTAACCATACGCGCTACTTAAACATCCACCACTAATTAAACCAAAAATATTGGTAGAAGGTGAATTATAAAGTTAATACCTGTTTTTTTGTTAACCCTCCCCTATAGAAATAGCAATGCCTTTTTATTGAAACGCAGTAAGGGTTAAAGGCCTGATTTCCCTCCATCCTTATTCACTTGAGAAATGTGAATAAATGATCTGTGATAAAAAGGTTTAGATCCGGATAAGGTGGCAGAGAAATAAAATTTAAGACCGCAAGGGCTTTACATCTTCTTAAAAACATAGATTACACTTGAGTAATCCTGGGCGGCTTCAGCCTTTAAATTAGATCTGAGCCCGGTTAAAAATGCCTGGACATAGTTTATCTTCCCAGTCTTATATTTCTCAGAAAGCATGCTTACGTAAAAGCTATCGAACTTCATTGGTTGAGTTTCTACTAACTTAAATCCATAAGGCTTCAAAAGCAAACTCACACTATTAATTTCGAAATGATATAAGTGTCGGGGAACATCATAGGCCGCCCAATATTCTTTATAGTGTTGTGCATCAAAACTAAGGTAATTTGGCACCGCAATAACTAATACACCGTTTGGCGCCAGTTTTTCGCTGAAAAACCCCAGGGTATCTTCCAGATCGTTTATGTGCTCCAATACATGCCATAAGGTGATGGCATTAACCTGACCCGAACCCATAGCATCCTTTAAATACGCTTTGCTCTCAAAAGCGTTCAGGTTCATATTGGCTGTTATTTCCCTGGCTCCTTTGTCAGGTTCCAAGCCGTAAGTTTTCCAGCCTGCCCTCTTGCATTCGTTAAGAAACATTCCAGTTCCGCATCCGTAATCTAGTATTGTTCCACGTGAAACATATTTAGAAACCAAGGAAAGTTTCTTCTTAAGGGTATAACTCCGCACCAGGTGATAGAGTTTTGAAACAAGCCCTTTACTTGTGTTGGAATGGGAGATATAATCTTCCGATTTGTAATATCTACCCAAGTCCTCATTTAAAGGTCGAGGATTGGTAAACTTAAAATTACAGGAAAGGCAGTTCACAATGGTAAAGATTTCATTGCTTACGGTGTAATCCTTACAAACAATATAAGGCACAAACTGGGTTGCTTTGCAACAAGGACAATTATTTAAAATAGTCATAATTAGTTTCCTGAGCGCTTATGTTTCACGTGGAACATTTAACTTCTTCTTCTTAAAAAGGTAATAATAATAAATATCAAGGCGCAAGTAAAGCCTGCCGTTAACAGTAAAATATAAGTATTTTTATTCAATAGCTGCGCATTTAGCGCAAGCTTTTCTTTCTCCAGTTCCTCACAGGCTAGGCTTTCATTACTTGACCCCGTAGGATCTTTAATTGTAATAACCGGAATCCTTTTTGTAACAGTGTTCTTATGGACGCTATCCCTCATTCTCTGAAACAACTCGAGCATCTCTAAAGACTCTCTATAATTTCCTTTTTCCTTATGGATTTCATAAAGGCCTTTCGACGGCCACAGAATGTCTTCGGGATACCCCAAGGTTCTGGCAATTTTCAATGATCTTGAGAAATATTCTATTGCTCTATCATTGTTGTTCTGCCCCCTGTAAAGAAAGCCCAGGTTTTTTAAGGAAACAGATTCGCCCTGCTTGTCTTCTATTTCAACGTGAATTTTAAGAGCTTTTTCAAGATACAACTTCCCCTTCTCAAAATCATTCATTCGAAGATAAATAAGGCCAATATTGTTATAAGATGTTCCCGTCTGGTTTTTACTGTGTAATGCCTCACGAATATCCAGCGCCTTAAGATGGTATTCCAAAGCCCTTTTTAAGTCTTGGTTATCGCTGTAAATTTTGCCTAAGTTATTATAACAATAAGCCTGGCCGGCAAGATCTTTGTTGTTCAGGCGAATTTCTAAGCTCTTATTGAATAATTCAATGGCCTCTTCCGGCCTCTTGGTTCTGTCATAAAGCGAACCCAGATTGTTATAACTGATGGCTAAACCCTCCGAGTCCTTTATCTCTTCCTGAACCTTAATAGCTTTCAAATAATATTCTGAGGCCTTTTTAAAATCTGCAAGTTTAAAAAAAACATGACCAATATTGTTTAGCGAGTTGGCAACTCCAAGCTTATCTTTAATATCATATCTGATAG
Organism: Bacteroidota bacterium; assembly: GCA_013816895.1. Taxonomy (GTDB): domain Bacteria; phylum Bacteroidota; class Bacteroidia; order B-17B0; family Aurantibacillaceae; genus Aurantibacillus. The sequence goes on along the minus strand of JACDDR010000017.1, from coordinate 29,216 downwards.
CGAGACTGCCCCAAAATAAATTGAGGGTAGAGTCAATATCACCTTTATCCTGAGAATCAAAACCCTTATTATTTAATCCATTGGCCAAATATTTTAAATAAATGAACCTTTCTTTACCTTCCAGGTTTTTTAGCCTGGCTGTGGCAAGGTGTATCATTTCCTCATTATAAATCATCCAAATTTTAGGGTCGGGCTCTTTCTCAATGAGGAGGTCAAGAATGCGGCATTTAACCGAATCTTCTTTTGCTCTATTAAGTTCAGGAATATTTAAAAGCGAATTCTGGGAAGAAACACGAACGGTTTCAAAAAACATTAGTATTGCTATGGCCCATTTGAACATGTCCCTTATTATCTGCCCATGTGTATTAAAAGAATAGAAATATCCGCCGGGTTAATCCCTGAAATCCGGGATGCTTGTCCTATTGTTGTAGGCTTAATTTTTTTGAGCTTTTCGCGCGCTTCTAAACCTAAGCTTACAATACTGGTATAGTCAAAGTTTGCCTCCAGTTTAAGATCTTCAAGTCTCTTCAGTTTTTGTGCATTCTCATGCTCACGCTCAATATACCCTTCATACTTCATCAATATTTCAGCCTGCTCATAAGTTTCCTTATTGGTAGTAGAAACAAACTCCTTAATATCCTTCGCGTATTCTGCCATGCCCTCAATAGAAGCGTTTGGTCTGGACAAAATATTATAGAACCTCAGCTTTTGATTAACCGGAGCCGAGGAAATCGTTTCCAGATATTTGTTTATACTCTCCGGCTCAGCACTTGTATTTTTAAAATAATGGATGATCTTGCTATATTCTTCAATCTTTGTATTAACCAAAGAAAGTCGATCTTCTTTT
>JACDDR010000017.1:0-28359 GCA_013816895.1 Bacteroidota bacterium | reverse complement strand
GGGTTAACCTTACGTCGGCATTATCCTGACGTAAAAGTAATCTGTACTCAGCACGCGAGGTAAACATCCGATAAGGTTCATCTGTTCCCTTATTAACAAGATCGTCAATTAAAACGCCTATGTAAGCTTCGTAGCGGTTCAAGATTAATGGATCCTTCTCCGAGATCTTCAGGTGCGCGTTCATACCCGCCATCAATCCCTGGCAGGCAGCTTCTTCATATCCGGTAGTTCCGTTTATTTGTCCTGCGAAATAAAGATTGTCTACAAGATGTGTTTCAAGTGTAAGTTTCAATTGAGTAGGAGGGAAGTAATCGTACTCGATAGCATATCCCGGCCTGAACATTTTTGCTTTTTCGAAACCCGGAATCATTCGCATTGCCTTCTGTTGAACGTCTTCAGGCAGGGAAGTTGAAAAACCATTTACATAGATTTCCACCGTGTTCCAGCCTTCTGGCTCCACAAACAACTGGTGTCTTTCTCTTTCACTAAACCTCGTAATTTTGTCTTCTATACTCGGACAATATCTTGGGCCCAAGCCCTGAATCCTGCCCTGGAACATCGGGGACTTTTCAAAACCGGTTCTTAAGATATCGTGGACCTCATTATTTGTATAGGTAATATGACAAGGGCGTTGCTTCTTTTCTCCGTTTACAAAAGGTGATGTTCCTGGCAAATAAGAAAACTTATCTATCAGCTCATCGCCTTCCTGAACCTCCATTTTACTATAGTCCAACGAGCGACCATCAACACGGGGCGGGGTACCCGTCTTCATACGGCCATTTTCAAATCCCATTTGGACCAATTGTTCCGTTATGCCTTTTGATGAGGCTTCGCCGGATCTTCCGCCTCCTAATTGCTTTTCGCCAATATGAATAATGCCGTTTAAAAAGGTCCCATTGGTTAGCACTACAGCCTTCGCCGCAAAAGGAACGCCCATTCCGGTAACAACACCTTCAACGCGCTTGCCGTCTTTACTAATAATCAGTTCTTTTACCATATCCTGCCAGAAGTCCACATTAGGCGTTTGTTCCAACATTTCGCGCCAAACTGTGGCAAACATCATGCGGTCGTTTTGAGTACGCGGGCTCCACATAGCGGGACCTTTGCTGCGATTGAGCATTCTGAATTGTATGGCGGATTTATCAGAAACAATTCCACTATAACCGCCAAGCGCATCAATCTCCCTCACGATCTGACCCTTCGCTATACCCCCCATTGCCGGATTACAGCTCATTTGAGCAATGGTGTTCATGTTCATAGTTATCAACAAGACCTTAGAGCCCATGTTAGCAGCGGCAGCGGCGGCTTCACAGCCAGCGTGACCGGCACCCACAACAATTATGTCGTATTCATTTTGCAAGGGTACAAAGATAGGAAATATATTTGCCTCTCTTTCTGATCCACAACGATTGCACCGCGAAAGAATGTGAAATATTATAGTATTATCATATCTTTAACTAACTGAAAAAAGGGCTTAAAATATTTCTGTTATTAGCAACAACCCTCTTATTTCTCTATTGTAATAAATTCGGAAAGTATCACTTTCATGGTACGGTAACGGATAAAGACAGTAATCCTGTTGAAGGTGTGCCTGTTGTTCTTCAGTATTGGAGTATTGGAAAGGGTAGTTCCGCAACTTACATGTATGACACGGCTTATAGCGATAATAAAGGAAATTTCCGGTTCAGTCACAGAAAAAAAATTGGCTGGGCCTATCGATTATATGTTCATAATTTATATTATAGCGGTTATTATGAAGATGTCACAAAAGAACGTCCGCCCTACAAAATTAAGGTAAGATCTAGTTGTCTTCTCAAATTTATGGACGCTTCCAAAAGACACCACATTCACCGCAAATACATTGGGCGGCCAAAATTATCTTATTGAATGGAGCGTTTTGAGTTACACCAACGGCGTTTCTCAACCCGCAACAGACACCGCTTCTGCTTCTTATTTTTTTACTGCCTCTCCAGGAGTATTAACGTATACGATTGTTTACTAATTGTTAATTTACCTTTTTTCCTCCCTTTTTATGGAATTGTTCGGTAACTTTAATCTAAATAGTAATTATAGTTTCATTAAAAATCATTGCATGAAGAAATTTATTTTTACCTCCACCATTATTTTTTCTTTTTTCTTTTCTTTTTCACAAACAACTTCCGTTGATTTTCGCGTTTATAAACCACAACAGCAGGGCGCCTACACGCTTCAGAATATTTTACAAAACCTGGTGGGCGACGGCGTGGTATTAAAAAATTTCAGTGTTTCCAAAACCTGGAGTGATGAGGCTTTCGGTTATTTTGAAGATGGTAAATCGCGCCTCGGGATGAAAAAAGGTTTGCTGATAACCACCGGCGGAATAACCGGACTTTGCGGAAAGAACACAAAGCCCGACATGAGCAATTATACGCATCGCACCGCTGATCCCAATTATCGCACAGTTGGCGGAGTTCCTACGGTGTCGAGTCCTGATCTTGAAAAATTTCTTGGAAATAATCAGAAAACATTTGATGCCGTTGTAATAGAGATGGACATTGTGCCCACGGCCGACAGTCTGAGTTTTAATTATGTTTTCGGCAGCGAAGAATATGATGAGTTTGTTGGCACAGCCTATAACGACGTGTTTGCCTTTTTTATCAGCGGCAAGGGTGTTGAAGGACAAGTAAACCTGGCGGTGGTTCCTAATACGAGCGATCCGGTAAGCGTAAACAGTATCAACAATGGCGGCAAAGGTTTAAACGTGCGCCCCAATCATCCTACATATTACGTAAGCAACATTGACGGTAATCTCGGAATTGAATACGACGGAGTAACCAAATTAATGGAAATTAAAAAGGCCGTTACGCCTTACGAAACCTATCACTTAAAACTTGCCATTGCCGATGTAGGCGATAACGCATACGACAGCGGTGTTTTAATTGAAGGCCACAGCATAGTAAGTTATGAAAAGAGTTACAGCGTGCTTTACGATAAAAACACTTCTTCCATCAGTGAGCCTTACAAAAATTTATTGAATGCGCTGGTAAAAGAATATAAAACCAAAACGGATAGTAAAATCAGTGTTACCGGGCATACCGATAATGAAGGAGAAATGGATTTTAATAAAGAGTTAAGTTGCAAAAGGGCCAACGAAGTAAAGGAATATTTAATGAACAAGGGTGTGCCTGAAGGCAGGCTGATTGTGGATTGCAAAGGCGAAACACAACCTGTTTATGATAATAAAAGCGATGAAGGCAAACACATGAACCGAAGGGTTGAGCTTAAATTACTGGGCAACGAGGCCAAATACAATAGCGAAAAAAAGAACGAAACCATTGCAGAAGAAAAATCGCAACTGATTAACAATACTCCGAACCCTTTTCTTGGTCAAACCACTATTAACGCATCCATCCTTAACGCTGTTAAAGACGCAAGGCTTATCATCAGTGATTTGCAGGGCAAACAGGTAAAAGAGATTTTTGTTCTTGAAAGAGGCAATGCTTCTGTTGGTTTTGATGCCGCTAATTTAAGCAGCGGCATTTACCTTGCCACTTTAGTATGCGATGGCCAGGCCTGCGGTGCTATAAAGATGATTTTGGAAAAATAGTTTTTGTAAATCATCCCAGACAGTTACCTTCGTTTGCGTTACTCCTCCAACAGCGCCAGCGGATGAAAAAGATTTCATATTTTCTTCTTTTTTTTTCGGTTTACATTTTGCCGGCCCAAACCGTTTCTCCCGCAGACTCACTGCTTAAACTATTAAGCTTCGCAAAAACGGACAGTGTTCGTGCCAGAATTTTAAGCCAGCTTACAGAGGTCTGTGATATACCTGAAATTACCGGATATGCAAGGGAGGTTATCAAACTCTCGGACAAGTATTCGTCATCACCCGATTTAAAAACCCGTAATAAATTTATTGCCTACAAAGCAACCGCTACTAATAATATGGCCTTTGTGGCCGATGCGGAAGGAAACGTAGACAAGTGCGTTGATCTTTACAAACAGGCACTACGGCTAAGAGAAGAAATAAAAGACACCAACGCAATTGGAAACACTTTATTTAACCTGGGTTCACTATATAAAAGTACCGGTAGGACAGATGAAGCTTTTGCCGTTTTTCACAAGGCGTTAAAATTCCTGAGGCTGAAGAAAAACAAAATGGGAATGAGTAAATGTTATTTTGCCCTTGGAGAATTTTATCTAGGCCGGGGTAAAATATCAGAATCTATAAGTTGTCTTGACTCCTCATTAAAAATAAGCACCGAAATAAATGACCGGTCAAGCATAGCGTCGGCCTTAACCGGATTGGGAACCATACAGGGCGAGCTGGGCGATACTAAAAAAGAACTTGAATACCTGAACCGCTGTTTGAAAATTCAGGAAGAATTGAATGATCCCTTTGGTCTTTCTTTTACGTATAATAACCTGGGCTTTGTTTACAATTCGTTTAACGATCATTTAAAAGCAAAAGAGTGTTATGAAAAGAGCAGGCAATATGCCGAAGCTGTTAACGAATGGGCCGCGGTAGCGAGGGCTGATAACAACCTGGCAAATATCTGTTATGAATTAAAAGATACGGTCAGGGCTTTGGAGCTCTACAAAAAAAGCATTGAAATATATGATAAGATCAAGGATGAAACCGGAAAATCGATGACCCTTATCAATCTTGGTAAAATAAAATTTTATCAAGGTAAAATATCTGAAGGAAGAAAGTACCTGGAGCAGGCTCACGAAATGGGCTCCAGAATTGGATTTGCAGAAGCTCTGAGAAAATCTTCTGAGGTTTTAAGTAGCTTATACGCTGGCGAAAATAATTATAAACAAGCTTACCTGATGCACCGCGAATTCAAACAGCTTTCAGATTCGATGTTTAGCCGCGAAAATAAAAAAGCATCCTACAAACACCAGGTGAAACTTGAATTTGAAAAGAAAGAAACGGAAACGAAACTGATTGAAAGCGCGAAACGCGAAAAAATTGAAGCTCTTGCAAACGAAAAACAAAAAAGATCTGCCATCATTATTACTGCAATATCTCTTGGGTTAGTATTGATGGGGCTTTTAGCGGTTTTTATCTTCAGAGGCTACCGGCAAAAACAAAAAGCCAATACTTTATTAGAGGAAAAAAATATATTAATTGAACAGCAAAAAGAGCTTGTCGAAGAAAAACAAAAAGAGATCCTTGATTCCATACATTACGCCAAGCGCATACAAAGCGCCATCCTTGCAAGCGAAGAGGATATTAAACAACATTTTGAAAACAGCTTTTTGTTTTACAAACCTAAAGATATTGTTGCCGGTGACTTTTATTTTTACGAAGCAACTGCCACGCACGCCTTTTATGCGGCGGCTGATTGTACCGGCCACGGGGTACCCGGCGCTTTGGTGAGCGTGGTTTGTTCGAATGCGCTTACCCGCTGTGTTAACGAATTCAGGTTAGCAGACCCTGGAAAAATACTGGATAAGGCGCGCGAGTTGGTGCTTGATACGCTAAAAAAAAGTGGCGAAAATGTAAAAGACGGGATGGATATTTCCTTGCTGGCGAAAGATCTTTCAAAAAACAAATATTCCTGGGCGGGAGCCAATAATCCTCTCTGGTATATTAAAGGTATTGAAGATGCGCGCCGGCTTGAAGAAATTGTGGCGAACAAACAACCCATTGGTTTAACCGAAAACCCTCTGCCCTTTAAAACACATGAGCTTGCTGTATCTCCGGGAGATATTGTATTTTTATTTACAGATGGATACGCCGATCAGTTCGGAGGTCCGAAAGGAAAAAAATTCAAATACAAACAGCTTGAAGAGCTTCTCATAAAAAACGCCGGCCATCCTTTAATATCTCAAAAAGAAAATTTAAGCCAAGCCTTTGATGATTGGAAGGGTGAGTTGGAACAGGTAGACGATGTTTGTATTATAGGTATATTGATAGCATAGGTGGATCGCGTTTCGCCCTTCTGCAACATAAAAGCGCTAGCCACAGATTACACAGATTGATTGATACAAAATCTGTGATATCTGTGGCATAAAGAAACTAAAGATTTTGTCACTGAATTTGTTTTAGCTATTCAACGGCATCCTCAAGCTTGTCCATTTTTTCTTCGCTGTAATTACCGGTTACCACTTCCAGCACTTTACCATCTTTATCAAGTACGTAAAAATAAGGGATCTTGTTATCCTTTGCGCCAAGTTGTTCCTGCGTTGCTTTGATGTCGGATTTCTCGGTATCCATAATATAGGGCCAGAATTCCTTTTGCGTGCCCGCTTTAAAATCGTTCGCTATTTTTTTAAACCCGCTGATCATTGGAACAAACACAAAGTTGACATCATAAATCTCCGATACATCAAAATTACCCGATCCTTTTTCTTTTTTAATAAAGGTGTAATACAATGGGTTCAGCCATTTTTTAAGTTCATCCTCAGCGCCCCGGTGATAGGCAATTGCAACCACTGTTTGTTTGCCGTTTCTAATGGGCAGGTTTAAGGGTTTATTTTCAAGTGTGATTCCCTTAATCTCCGGGAAAATCTTTCCTTTTTGTGCGCTCAGTGTTAAGGAGGCAAACAGGACAAGTGGAATAAGTAGTTTTCTCATAATTTAAATATCAATTTTATCTATCCGTTGTTGATGGCGTCCGCCTTCGAATTTTTCAGTTACAAAAACATCAACGCATTTAAAAGCTTCCTCCCTGGAAATATACCTGGCGGGCAGAACAAGAATATTGGCATCATTGTGCTGCCGGGCCATCGCTGTGATTTCGGAATTCCAGCACAAGGCGGCACGAATACCTTTGTGTTTATTGGCTGACATGTTAATGCCATTACCGCTTCCGCACATTAAAATACCTAATTCCACCTCTCTGTTTAATACCGCATATGCAACGGCGTGTCCGTAATCAGGATAATCTGCCCTTTCGGCGCTGTAACATCCTTTATCATCAACCTCTATTCCTTTATCCCGGATATACTTTGTAAGTTGTTCTTTTAATTCAAAGCCTGCGTGGTCAGATCCTATAGCAATATTTTTAATCATGTTCATTATTTATAAAGGTATGTGTAAAAGTAGTAATGAACGTTAATTAACACTCATAAACTAACTAACTGGAAATGAACACCCGCTTTCACTCAGTAATGAACAAAAAACATGTTCATTAGTATTTATGACGCTCATAACTCCTGAGTTTATTTTTAATCAATACTCGAACTTAATTTCCATTAGCAAAAGTTTGATAGGTTTAAAGAAAACTTTTACCTTCAATGGGGAATTTTGTCAGCATCAAATCACACTTACTAACACCGTGCCAGCCCCCTAACTTATCACCACTCATTGCCTCTAACAATTGTTAATAGATATCATTTCATTTGGTACTCAAGCCTTTAAACCATTACCTTTGTTTATAGTCTGTTAATTAGTAGTTATAAACTATAAATCCAAAGGTTTTATTTTCTAATAGCTAACACAATTAACAAGCTATATATACAATTACAAATTTTTTAATTTTAAAAAGAAGAAAATATATATATGTTATTAGATAAAGGATATCTCGATGTTAAAATAGGTCCTTCCCTCGACTTGTTTGCAGAAATTAACTTACTCAAAAAGGAAAAGAACGCGGTTATTTTAGCTCATTACTATCAGGACGCTGACATTCAGGACATTGCCGATTATATTGGTGATAGCCTCGGCCTTTCACAGGAAGCCCAGCGCTCTGAAGCCGATATTATTCTTTTTGCCGGCGTGCATTTTATGGCAGAAACCGCTAAAATACTCAATCCCGGTAAAAAAGTGCTGATTCCTGATTTAAAGGCCGGTTGCAGCCTCGCTGATTCTTGCCCACCCGATTCCTTTGCCGCTTTTAAAAAAACGCATCCTGACCATATTGTGATCACCTACATCAATTGTACAGCTGAGATCAAAGCTTTAAGCGATATTATATGCACCAGTAGTAATGCCGTTCAAATTGTTGAAAGTCTTCCGAAAGATCAGAAAATCATTTTTGCGCCGGATAAAAACCTTGGGGCTTATATCAATAAGATAACTGGAAGAAATATGGTGCTGTGGAACGGAAGTTGTATGGTTCATGAAATATTCAGCCTCGAAAAATTGATCAAGATTAAAATACAAAATCCAAACGCGAAAGTGATAGCGCATCCCGAATGTGAGGCTGCTATTCTTGAACATGCTGATTATATTGGAAGTACTACGGCTTTACTTAATTACAGTAAAAAATCTACTGATAAAGAATTTATTGTTTTAACCGAAACCGGAATTCTTCATCAAATGCAGAAGTCAAGTCCTGGTAAAACATTCATTCCCGCTCCTCCCAATAACAGCTGTGCTTGTAACGATTGTCCCTACATGAAACTAAACACACTTGAAAAAATTTATGTGGCTTTAAAATATGAACAACCTGAACTGTTGATGAGTAATGAATTGATAGAAAAGGCAAAGACACCGATATTGAAAATGTTAGAATTAAGTGCTAAATTTGGTTTATAGGTTTCAGAAAAAATTCCCCCAACAACAGAAAGGATTATAGATGATTAAGAATAAGATCATATTTTTTTTAAGCGTATTAGTTTCCGTTAACCTGTATTCGCAGGTAACAAAAAACGGTTACAATAAATTTTATTATGAAAACGGGACGATTAGCAGTGAAGGCACCATGCGGGAAGGTAAGCCCGATGGATACTGGAAAAACTATCACGATAACGGTAAAATAAAAATTGAAGGAAATCGTAAGAATTTTCAACTTGATAGCACCTGGAAATTCTATGATGTTAAAGGAAGAATAACAAAGGCAATTTCTTACAAAGAAGGCAAAAAAGATGGTGTTACGTTTATTTACGATACCCTTAAAAAGGTTGTCACCAGCGAAGTTTTTGTGCAGGATGTGAAGCAGGGATTACAACGTAATTTTCATAAAAACGGCAAAACAAAAAGTATTGTTCCTTATGTAAAAGGAAAACCTGATGGTATTGCTTATGAGTATAGTCCTGATTCATTAATAACAGCCATAATTGTTTATAAAGGAGGAATTCTTCAGAGTTTTGAAAAAATAAACCAGTTAGACGCCGCTAATAAGAAGCAGGGAATATGGAAAGAATTTTATGATGACCTCACGGTTAAAAAGACAATGAAATTTAACGACGATTCGCTGGATGGTTATGTGATGGATTATGATAAAAAAGGAAACCTCTCATCCACCAAAAAATTCAACAATGGAAAACAGATTTTAAAAGCCCCCGAAATTGCAAACGTAGAAGTGTATCGTGATGTATATGAAGACGGAACATTAAAATACGAAGGCGTTTACAGCGATGGCGTGCCTATTGGAACACACTATACATACAAACAAAAATATCAGTGCGACAGCAGTATTTTTTTAAGAGACGATACTTCAAGGGTTTCTGTTTATGTGAACAGGCTGGTATGCCGCAATGTTCCGGTGCCTGACAGTTGTATTGAATATTTTGACGGTGTTGTAGTTGCCAAAGGAAAAGTAGACAGCGTTCGAAATAGAATTGGAATATGGACGGAGTATCATCACACCGGAGAATTCAAAGGAAAGGGTGTTTACAAAGACGGAAACCGTACAGGAGAATGGGAATTCTTTTATGCTTCAGGAAAATTGGAACAAAAGGGAAGATATGATAAAAAAGGCCGCAGCCAGGGCGTTTGGAAATGGTATTATGAAAACGGCGCTTTAATGCGCGAAGAAACTTACGTGAACGGAAAACGTGAAGGACAATTAACCGATTATGACGAGCAGGGAAAAATCATCCTTCAGGGATTGTTTGTGGATAATAATATGGAAGGAAGCTGGATTTATGAAACGCCCGATTACAAAGAGTACGGTAATTACGTTAACGGTGAACGGGATAGCCTTTGGAAAAGCTATTACATGCCTTCAAAAGTAAAACGTTACGAAGGAAGATTTGCAAACGGCGAGGAAGTAGGGCAGCATACGATGTACTACAGCAATGGACAGAAAATGTACCACGGTAATTATACTACGGGAATGCGCGATGGCGACTGGAGATTTTATGATGAAACAGGTTTCAATTATTTAAACATCACCTATAAGAATGGTATAGAAATTAAATGGATGGGCGATAAAATCAGACCGACCTACGAAGAAAGTTTACGAACATATAACATAAAAATAGACGAAAATAAAACTCAAACCATTAGAAAATAGTAACTTGAACTATTGAACTTTTCGTATGTCCCCAACAAAAAAGCAACTTCCTATAATTGATTTAAAAACACTGGACCAGCTCCCGGTAGCCGTTGCTTTATTTGATAACCATAAAATTTATTTCATTAACAAGAAGGCGCTGGAATTGTTCCGGATCCCGAAAAGCAAGTTAAAAGATATTGGAGATCTGAATGTTTTCAGATTCTTAAATCCCGGAACTCATAAACAGATTTTTACCAACAATTCAAAAGTTTTAAAAGGACATAAATTTCCGGGCATTGAGCTAAGTTTAAAAGATTACAAAGGAAAAGACCGTTATCTCGAAATCAACTCAAACCTTACGGTTCATAATGGAAAAAAAGTAATACAATCTATTTTTACTGAAATATCGGAACGTAAAAAAACTGAAGAGTTGTTGAACGAGATCAAACAAAAGTTTGAGCTCATCACTAACAACGCTAACGACATCATTTGCTTTTATACTTATTTTCCCGAAGAGCGCTACATTTACGTCAGTCCAAATATTAAAAAAATACTGGGCTATAATCCCGAAGAATTACTTAAGGATAAAAATTTTTTTAATAAACGGGTTTCCGATAATAAACGCTCGTTCCTTGGTATTGATAAGGACATCAAGGGTCTCCAGAAAAAGAACAGCTTAAAAAACTACAGTTACGTTTTTAAAACGCTCAAAAAAAACAACGAGGAGGTATGGCTTGAAAACAGCCTTGTACCCATTACCAATCCTTCGGGTAAAGTTATTTTTTATGTAAATGTATTGCGCGATATTACCGAGCATAAACAAAAGGAAATAGAACTGCAGCAGCAAAAGGCAGATTACCAGACTTTACTGGATAATTCGCAGGTCGCTTACGCCATCCACCACCAGGGCACCATTGTTTTCTCCAATAAGGAACTACTCAAACTTTTAAAACTAAAAGATAAAAAAGACATTCTGGGTCGCTTTGCCGCCGATTTTTTTCATGTTGATGAACGCAAGAGGGCCATTAAAAGAATCAAAGATATTTATTTGCGTAAAAAAATCAATCAGGCTATTAATTATAAACTGGTCGATTCCAAAGGCAATACTATAGAGGTGGAAATTAAATCCAACCTGATCAAATACAACAACCAGCTTTCTATTCTTTCATCCATCTATAATATTTCGCAACAGCGGCAACTGGAGCGGGAGATGCTCCGGGCCGAGATTTCAGAACAAAACAACAAATTGCTTCAGAAAGAAATTCTTGAAAAACAAAAAGTTGAAAAAAGATTAATTGAAAAAACGGGACAACTGACCTCTATCCTTGAAAGTTCGAGTCATTTGATCTGGACGGTAAACAGGAATAATGAAATCCTGTCTTTTAACAAAAACTTTTACGATGTACTTTTTGCGAAATATAAGATAAAGATAAAAGCCGGAGATAAAATTGACGAGCTGATAAAAAAGGGAAAAGAAGAATATATAAATATCTGGTATGTAAAATACAAAGAAGCGTTTAAGGGCCACAAGCTTGAGTTTGAAAGACAGGAGGAGGCGGATGGAAAAAAGATATACAGGAAAATTTTTATCAATCCGATTTATACGGCGGCTAACGAAGTGCTTGAGGTTTCATGTATTGCACACGATATTACCGACGCCAAAATATACGAACAGAAATTATTTAACCAGGCGGCAAAACTAAACTCTATTTTCGACAGCAGCCATCATTATATATGGACCATTGACCGGAATGAAAAACTCACCTCGTTTAATAAAAATTATTTCGATCTGATCTCGAATCTTTACAATACACAGCCGTACATTGGCCTTGTGCTTAACCGTGGTGTGTTGTCAAACAATAAGGAGTATAACGAACTATTAAAATTTAATTACGAGAAAGCATTTGAAGGTGATTCGGTTAATTTCGAAATCGAAACCGTAGATAAAGAGTTTAACAAAATATATTTGGATATTTTTTTGAACCCCATTGCCGAAAATAATAAGGTAATCGAAGTAAGCGGGATTGCGCACGATGTAACCGAAAAGAAAATAGCGCAGCAGCGCATGGAGCAGTCGCTCAAAGAAAAGGAAGTGCTATTGAAGGAAGTGCATCACCGGGTAAAAAACAACATGCAGGTGATCAGTAGTATTCTTAACCTGCAGTCTTCTTATGTGTCGGATGATTACGCTCTTTCCCTGCTGAAGGAAAGCCAGAATAGGATCAAAACGATGGCTTATATCCACGAGAGTTTATACCAGAATAAATCTTTTACTTCGGTTAATTTTTCAGATTATATTGCTACGCTTTCCAACAATATTATCCAGTCCTATTCTGTTTCCGAAGAAAAAGTCAGGTTGGTTCTTAACCTTGAGAAAATCAATCTGAACCTCGACAGCTCCATCCCTACAGGTTTAATTGTAAATGAACTCATCACCAACGCCATAAAACACGCCTTTCCTTCTAATGCCAAAGGATTTATTTATGTAAATTTGAAATCTGAAAATAACACAGTATATTTAGAGGTGAAAGATAACGGAATTGGGTTTGATTCGAATATTGATTTCAGGAACTCTAACTCGCTGGGCTTACAACTCGTGAGCACCCTTATCGATCAGATTGAAGGCGATTTAAAGTTTAAATCGGAAAAGGATAAAGGAACCGAAGTTCTTATTACCTTTAAAATGTAAAGACATGGAAAAATTGAACATTTTTATCGTTGAAGACGAAAGTATTGTAGCTAAAGACATTCAAAACAGCCTCACCAAGCTGGGTTATAATGTAATTGGTGTTGCCAATAACGGTAAAGATGCTATTGAAAAAATAACCGAACTGGTGCCCGACCTTATCCTTATGGATATTATGATAAAGGGCGATATGACCGGCATTGAGGTAAGTGAAAAAATAAAGGAAAAACATAAGATCCCTGTTATTTTTTTAACGGCTTACGCAGATGAAGGAACACTTTCAAAAGCAAAGGTTACTGAGCCTTACGGTTACATTTTAAAACCATTCAAAGAAATTGATCTCCACTCAACTATTGAAATGGCGATATACAAACATCAAAAGGACACCGACCTTCAAAAAGAGCGCGATTTTTTATACTCGCTGGTTGAAAATAAAGATGAGAGCACAAAAGATATTTTATTTGTAAAAGCGAATAGCCGCCTTGTTAAGGTTTTATTAAAAGATATTTATTATGTTGAGGCGCTAAAAGATTACGTCATCATCAACACTCAATACGCACGCTATACGGTTCATAGCACTATGAAGGACATTGAGAAGAAACTTGGCAACGTTGAATTTGCAAGGGTTCATCGCTCATTCATCGCCCGTCTTGATAAAATCCAAAGCATCGATTCTCAGAATGTAATTCTTGAGAACGATAAAAAAGTAATTCCTGTTGGCGGTTCTTATCGTGAGGAATTAATGGCAAAGCTAAACCTATTGTAGATTTAAAATTTTAGAAGTTAGACTAACCCTGGTTTTATTTTAAATCTTTGGGCTTTCAATTTTACAATCTAAATTCTCAAATCCAAATCCCGGCTGTTGATAATAATTCCTCTGTGAAATCCGCGTAATCTGTGGCTATAAAAACGCACTCAGGCACAAAAACTAATTAGTGTCCGGCGCGTGGATTAGTGCAATTTGTGCAAATTAGCGTCTTAACAGTTCTCGGCGCCAATCCTGACATTCTTGAAAACAAAAAATCTAATTAGTGCTATTAGTGTAATTGGTGGCTATAAAACGCACTCAGGCACAAAAACTAATTAGTGTCCGGCGCGTGGATTAGTGCAATTTGTGCAAATTCGTGTCTTAACAGTTCTCGGTGCCAATCCTGATATTCTTGAAAACAAAAAATCTAATTAGTGCTATTAGTGTAATTGGTGGCTATAAAACGCACTCAGTTAACAAAAACTAATTAGTGTCCGCCCCGTTGATTAGTGTAATTCGTGCAAATTCGTGTCTTAACAGTCAACCCGTGCCCTGCTCAGTTAATAAAAACTAATTAGTGATATTAGTGCAATTCGTGGCTACTGCCTAACTTAGTATCTCATGTCAAAAACCAAAACCACTTTTTTTTGTCAGAACTGCGGCGCGCCTTCAGCTAAGTGGATAGGCAAGTGTCCGAGTTGCAACGAATGGAACACATACGTTGAAGAGGTTGTTCATAAGGAGAGTAAGAACGACCGGCTGCAGCTTTTTACCGGAAATAAAAAAGGTGTTTCCAACAAGCCGGTTTTATTAAACGATATTGGTGCATTGGAGTATCCGCGCATAGCAGTTCCCGGAAAAGAACTTACCCGTGTACTTGGCGGCGGCATCGTTCCGGGCAGTCTCGTATTGTTTGGCGGCGAGCCAGGCATCGGTAAATCCACATTGATGCTGCAACTGGCGCTGCGCTTAAAAAATTTAAAGGTGCTTTATGTAAGTGGCGAAGAAAGCGAGCAGCAGATAAAAATGCGCGCTGAACGAATAGGGATTACCACCGAAAGCTGCTTTATCCTTCAGGAAACAAACACGCAAAATATTTTCCAGCACATTAATGAAATTCAGCCGCAGCTGGTTATACTTGATTCGATTCAAACACTTCACACCAGTTATATCGACAGCAGTCCGGGAAGCGTTAGTCAGGTACGCGAATGTGCCGCGGAATTTTTACGGTTTGCAAAGGAAACCGACACGCCGGTATTTATGATTGGCCATATTACCAAAGAGGGTAGTCTGGCGGGCCCAAAAGTACTGGAGCACATGGTGGATACCGTTTTGCAGTTTGAAGGCGATAGAAACCATATTTACCGTTTATTAAGAGCAACTAAAAATCGTTTCGGAAGTACAAACGAAATGGGCATTTACGAAATGCAGGGGCAGGGCTTACGTGAAGTCATCAATCCTTCTGAAATTTTAATTACCAATCGCGATAATCCCACAAGCGGCGTGGCTATTGCTTCAACGCTGGAGGGCAATCGCCCCATGCTTATAGAAACACAGGCTCTTGTTAGTACTGCGGCATATGGCACCCCGCAACGAAGCAGCACCGGTTTTGATCTGCGCAGACTCTCCATGCTTTTAGCCGTGCTTGAAAAACGCTGTGGTTTTAAACTGGGCATTAAAGATGTTTTCATTAACATTGCCGGTGGTATTAAAGTGGAAGATCCGGGTATTGATCTGGCCCTTGTATGCGCCGTGTTAAGCAGTAACGAAGACCTTCCTATTCCGCAAAGTATTTGTTTTTCAGCCGAAGTGGGCCTCACGGGTGAAATACGGCCGGTAAGCAAAATAGAGCAGCGCATTGGTGAAGCAGAGAAGCTGGGCTTTGAAAAAATAATTATCAGCTCCTATAATTTAAAAGGAATAAACACACAGAATTTTAAAATAGAAATTGTCGCAGCCACTAAAATCGAAGAGGTGTTTAGTTTAATATTCGGATGAGAAACAAGTTGTTCATAATCGGTCTTTTACTCACTACGTTAATTGGCCACTCGCAGGATAGTCCCGTTATAAAAAACCTTCTTGTAAAATTAAAAAAAAATAAAGCGGAAGACACCGTAAGGGCAAACACGTTGAATAATCTGGCATGGGAATATAGTTTTTTTGATTTTGAAACATCTTCCGATTATGCAAGGCGCGCAGTTTCACTCAGCAAAAAAATAGGGTACGAGGACGGAAAAGGTGAAGCGTTTAACGTGTTAGGAAATAACGCCCGCGCTAAAAATCAGAACGATTCAGCCTATTATTTTTTAAATAATGCTCTTGAGATTCGAAAGAGCCAGGGGAAGGAGGAAAAAGTTTCAGCCGTTCTTATAAACATTGCCAATATTTTTTATCAGCAAAAAGATTACCCCAACGCGATCCTAAAATATAACGAGGCTATTAAAATGGCGGAGTCTATTAAATTTTATAAAGGTTCGCTTGTTGCCCTTACCAACCTCGCAGATGCTTACGGAGCTGCGGGATTATATCAAAAGGCGCTACAGACTCTTAACAGGGCGCTTGGTCTTAATAAGAGCGTGAAGGACTCCCTGCAGGAACCCTATCTGTATTCCACCATGGCTACGCTGCTCCAGGAGATGAATGAAATTCCGGCAGCAGTTTTAAATGCGAAGAAGGCGCTTTCCATGCTCGATAAACATCCTGATGTGTTTTTAAAAATAGCCTTGCTTAATAATCTCGGCGCCTATGAACGCGACCTTGGCAATAATGATACTTCACTTGTAATCTTAAACACGGCGCTCATACTGGAAGAACAGAATAACGACTCATCAGGGCTGGCTACAACACACAATGCTATTGCAATGACGTATCTTTTAAAAGAGCAGCCTGATTTTTGCATTTCGTTTGCCGGAAAAGCCAGGATAACGGCCGGCAATATTCATGATACCGTTTCTTACTATAATGCTGTGCTTATTTTAGCCGATGCTTACCAGCAAAAGAGAGATTTTAAGAAAGCACTGACACTTGCTCTGGAAGCAGAACCTTATGTTAAGGCTATAAACAACAAGAAATCGCTTTATGAAATGTATGACACTTTTTCAGGTATTTATGAAGGTCTTAACCAGCAGGATAAAAGAGCGGAAGCTCTGGAAAAAATAATTCTTTATCGAGATTCTGTACTTTCAGACGAAAATAAAAAATTGTCGGCACGCATGAATGTGGAACTGAATTTATACGGCAAGGAAAAAGAAATTGAACTGTTGAATAAAAGTGCCGAGGTAAAAGAAGTAGAGCTTTCGAAACAAAAAGCCGCCAGGTCCTTCATTACCGGCATAGCGTGTCTGTTCGGGCTTGTAGTGCTAATTATCATCTTCTTTTATATTAAGATCAGAAAATCCAACCTGGTTATCAATAAACAAAAAGAAAGGGTTGAATCGCAGAACGAAATTATCTTAAATCAAAAACACCTGGTAGAAGAAAAGCAGAAAGAAATAATTGACAGTATAAATTATGCAAGGCGGATACAGAGCGCGGTACTTACCGGCGATGATGTGTGGACAAAAGTATCGAAAGAACATTTTGTTTTTTTTAAACCTAAGGATATTGTGAGTGGCGACTTTTACTGGGCTTATAACACACCCAATAACCGCTCTGTATTTGCGTTGGCCGATTGTACGGGCCACGGCGTTCCCGGTGGGTTTATGAGCATGCTGGGAAATAGTTTTTTGAATGAAATAGTTATTGAAAATAAAATTTTCAGCGCGCCGGTTATTTTGAACAAGCTGCGCGAAAAGATTATAAACGCGCTTGAACAAAAAGGAGAAGAAAAGCGTAAGGACGGTATGGACATTGCGCTGTGCGTTTGGAATAAGCTCAACAACACCCTTGAATTTGCGGGTGCTAATAACGGGATGATTCTCATCAGGGATAATACTATCACAGAATTAAAACCAGATAAAATGCCAATCGGATCTTTTATAAACGACGAAAGATTATTTACATCGCAAACGGTGCAGCTTCAAACGGGCGATTGCATATATCTTACCACCGACGGCTTTCCGGATCAGTTTGGCGGCCCAAAGGGCAAAAAATTCAAGTACAGGCAAACCGAACAGCTACTGCTGTCTATTCATAAAATGCCATTCACCGAACAAGGGAAAATAATCGAAGAAAAATTTATAGCCTGGCAGGGAAATCTTGAACAGATTGATGATGTTTCCTTACTTGGTATTTGCGTATAGCCCGGGCTTCTGAAATTATTTTAATCGCTCCAACAGGCCTGTAGTTGAAAAACCTTCCAATAAGGGAATTGTTACAACCTCGCCGCCGCGCGCTTTCATGATCTCAAAGCCTATCACTTCCTCTGCTTTGTAATCGTTGCCTTTTACAAGAACATCGGGCTGCAAAAATTTAATGAGTTCATAAGGCGTTTCTTCATCAAAAAATATAATGGCATCCACACACGCAAGTGCCGCTAACACAGAAGCTCTTGCGAGTTCGGTATTAACCGGCCGGTTTGGAGCTTTGTTTAATTTTTTTACGGAGCCGTCTGTATTAAGCCCAAGTATCATATATCCGCCCAGGTCGCGCGCCTTGGTAAGGTAATCTACATGTCCCGGATGTAATATATCAAAACAGCCGTTGGTAAAAATTATTTTTTTTCCTTTCAGGCGCAAACCGTTAATGGTGCGTAAAGCGTCTTCCTTAAAAACTACTTTATCTTTTAACTGATCATGAAACGACATTTTTTTTTCTGTTATAAAGTGGTAATACAAAAATACTTAAACTTAGGATAAGAATAAACTGGCTGGTCCATGAAAGCCAGGGCAGCGCAAAGGAAGAAACTTCGTCAATTCCGAAAGTGGTCATTAATATGCCTCCAACAATGAACGGGTATGCACCCAAACCGCCCGGCGAAAAAATCACTCCAAATGTACCGAAGAGCAGCAGCGTTAAACACTCGGCCTGGCCCAAATGCGAAGTGCCCTTAATGGCAAACAGGCAGGCGTAAAGAGAATAAAAATAAGAGGCCCAGATCAAAATGCTCAGGATAATAAACTGAACTGGTTTTTTCATTTTTCGGATGGATCCGATGCCCTCTGCCAAACCTTTCACAACAACACCCAGTTTTCCTTTTAATAAGTTGGCAAATTTTCGGCGTAAGAAAAAGAATGCGCCCACACATGCAAGGATAATAGCAGCAACAACCAGCATTTTAACCGGACTTTCTGATATCCCCGAAAGCCTGCTTTTTAGAGGATTGAACACGAGTTTATTGGCAAGCCCAATCAGTTCTTTGAATTGAACAAGAAGGGTAAAAGCAAAAATTAATGTGAAAACAAAAAAGTCTACAATGCGTTCTGTTATTACAGTGCCAAAAGCAATTTCAAACGGAACCTTATCGTACTTTGCTGCAAGGGCGCAACGCGAAACCTCTCCCATTCGGGGAATCCCGTAATTGGCAAGGTAACCCACGATCACATGGCAGTTGGCGTTTACAAGATTGGTTTTGTAACCAAGCGGTTCGAGAAGATAATTCCAGCGAAAGGCTCTGAGAAAATGACTGAAAAAAGCAATGATCATAGAAAGAACAACCCAGAAATAATCAGCGGTGCGAAATGCTGTAAAAATTTCCTGCTTCTGTGATGGTGTTATCTTCCGGATGGAAAGCCATATCAATAAAATACCAATACCCAATAAAACTAAAAACTGAATTACGGATTTGGTGTTTTTAACGCTCACAAAATTAATTTACTTGTTTGAGTTTGTTCGCAATGGAATCGGGAAACACAACCCAGGGCTTAAACGTTTTTGCTTTTTCAAAAGCCATGTTTGCGTAAGAAATGACTATTACCACATCGCCCGGTTTTACTTTTAATGCAGCCGGCCCATTCATGCAAATTACACCGCTCCCGCGTTCTCCTTTTATAACATAGGTAATCAACCGCTCTCCGTTATTTTTATTCAATACGTGAACCATTTCATTCTCTATAAGATTGGCCGCATCCATCAGATCTTCATCAATGGTTATGCTGCCAATGTAATCCAATTCGGCCTGCGTAACTGTTACACAGTGAATTTTAGACTTCATTACCTGGATTTCCATAACATCGTAAATTTAGGATTTTTATTGGGATTTAAGGCCTTTTAAACCCGTTAAAAATCAATAACTTTACACAATTAAAATTAAAACACGGCGTTATAAATTTCTGAAAAAGCTCATCTTAATACTTATAGCCTTACTGCTTTCGTTTGATCATTTTTCACAGGAAAACGACGGATACGGGGTTAACCTGCCAAAATTTTACAAAACCAAATTGCACTTTGGTTTCACCATTGCCGCTAACACCACCGATTACCGCATTAACCCAAAACCAAATTCAAAATTTCCGGACACACTTCTGTTCAGTAATAAAGATACAACGCGTTTGCGCGTCCGCACTATTTACACTCAGCCCGCGCCGGGGTTTGCAATAGGCCTGGTGGCCGACGCCCGCATTCATGATTACATACGGTTACGTTTTACGCCGAGTATTTCCTTTGCCTCACGTAAGATAGAATATACCTTGTCTAACCTAACACGCGACACATTCAAGGTGTTTCAGAAAACTGTTGAGTCCACCTTTTTAATTTTTCCAATCGAAACAAAAATTCAGTCGAAGCGTCTGGGAAATTTCAGCGCGTATATTATTGGTGGGTATGGTTACGCGCTCGATCTGGCTTCGCGAAAAAAAGCGGCGGGAGTTCAAACAGGCGGCCCTAATCAGCTCGACAATAACGTAAAAGTTAAACGCGATGATTTTTTTTACAGCGCGGGTGCAGGGACAGATTTCTACCTTGAGTATTTTAAGCTTGGTCTTGAAATAAAATTACAGGTAGGCACTCGAAACCTTTTAAACCCAAGCAGTAACATTTTCAGTAACAGCATCGACAAAATAAGATCGCGCATGGTGGTCTTCTGTGTTACCTTCGAAGGATAAAGCTACGAAATACGAAATAGGAATATGCAACTTTTCGTTATTCGTACTTGTCATTCGTATATTCGTATTTAATTAGTAATTCGTACCCAGCTAAATTGTATATTAGTGTATTGAAGAATAAACATCTTCCGACTCATGCAAACAAAACTACAACTCCAGGTAACTCCGCAAACTGCGATCAACGAACAATTACTAAAAGAAGAAGCAAGCTTACAACTTGGCCTGAGCGCTTCTGATGTCGTTGCCATTAAAATTCTAAAGCGGAGTATCGACGCCAGAAATCGGAATATTAAAATTAACGTGACGCTGCTTGTAGCGGTAAACGAGGCGCTTCAAGAGGATGTAATTACATTTCTATACCCCGATGTTTCCCTTTCAAAAAAAACCTGCCACATCATTGGCGCTGGTCCTGCCGGATTGTTTGCCGCGTTAAGGTGCCTTGAAAAAAACGTGAAGCCGGTTATTATTGAAAGAGGAAAAGATGTCAAAGCGAGGCGACGCGATCTTGCGGCTATAAATAAAGAACACATAGTGAATCCTGAAAGTAATTATTGTTTTGGCGAAGGAGGAGCGGGTACTTACAGTGATGGAAAATTATACACGCGTTCGAACAAAAGGGGTGATGTAGAAAAGGTTTTAAAAGTGCTGGTGTTTCACGGTGCAAGTTCTGAGATTCTCGTGGATGCCCATCCACACATTGGAACAAACAAGTTACCGCAGTTAATAGAAAATATTCGGGAGACTATTTTAAAACACGGTGGTGAAATACATTTTAATACAAAATTGATTGATATACTTTCAGTGGCAGATCGTATTTCGTCAATTAAAATAAAAAAGGAAAACGCAGAGGAAGAAATGGAAGTGCAAAATGTAATTCTTGCTACGGGACATTCCGCGCGTGATATTTATGAGCTGCTTCACAAAAAAAATATCCTGATTGAAGCCAAACCTTTTGCGATAGGCGTAAGGGCTGAGCATCCGCAATCGCTTATTGATCAGATCCAGTACCATTGCGGCTCCTTAAATGAAGTGATCGAAAAACGCGAATACCTGCCGCCATCGAGTTACAGCCTGGTTCAGCAGGTTGGTGGTTATGGCGTATATTCTTTTTGCATGTGTCCCGGTGGTATCATTGCTCCTTGCGCAACAGCCCAACAGGAAGTAGTAACAAACGGATGGAGTCCCAGCAAGAGAAATAATCCTTTTGCAAATAGCGGAATAGTGATGGGGCTTGAATTAAAGGATTTTGAGCCCTATAAAAATTTCGGAGCGCTTGCAGGACTTGAGTTTCAAAAAGAACTTGAAAAAAATGCCTGGGTGTTTGGTGGCAAGACCCAAGCGGCCCCAGCTCAACGTCTCGGTGATTTTGTAAACGGGAGGACAAGCACCTCTTTACCCGAATGCAGCTATCAGCCAGGCCTTAATAGTGTTAACATGCAATCTGTTTTAGGAAAACTGGTAGGTCCCGCGCTGCTGGGAGGCTTTAAAGCATTCGGTAATAAAATGCGGGGCTACATTACCAATGAAGCTGTGATAGTAGGGGTGGAGTCGCGAACATCAACGCCCGTGCGCATTCCGCGTGACAAGGAAAAATTAAATCATCCGCAGTTATTAAACTTGTTTCCCTGCGGAGAAGGAGCGGGCTATGCAGGTGGAATTATGAGCGCTGCCATGGACGGGGAAAAATGTGCGGATGCAGCATTTTAATTATCTTTATATAACATGGAAATAGCAATGTCACCTTTTAAACAGCTACAGTCTGTTTTAACCGATTACACTGAAAGTGGTTCAGCGGCAAAGCTTTTAATTCTGAAAGAGTGTTCCCTGTCAACACTTAGTTCAGCAAAAACACTCAGCGCGTACCACGATAATTTATTATTCTTATTAAGTCATGCCGACAATAGTTCTGTTCTTGAGCTCGCGAAAGCAGAAATGCAACGGCTTACAGATACTATTAACCAAAAAGTAACAATCCGGCAGCAGCTTACGGGGAGCGGCATTGCGAGCACAAGTACGCAGGGCGCCTATAGTATTTCTTTAATCGAATGGTTACTAGCGGAGTTTCCGGGTTGTATTTCTCTTCATTCATTCGATAGCGGCGGCGTGCACCCAAGGGAAGTATTAAGACATGTTTTGCCGGAAGCAGAATTTGAATTGCTGGCGGATGAAAAATTGAACCAATTGAAATGGCTCGAAAAAGCAAGTGGCACTAAGAATAAATCATCCATGCTTCAATGGCTGGTAAGTTCATTCGGTGAGATGTCCGCTGGCCCTTATCTAAAAGATCAATTATTTGAATCTCTGAAATTATTTATCGAAATAAATGCGCCAAAAGGATATAAGGCAGGCGCAACGCTTGAGCAGTTTTCAAGAAGTTACGGCTCTCTCAATCCAACAAATTATTTTTTTCATAAAGATGGAGTGCTCAAAAAGTTTAACGAGCCGGAAGTCATAAACAGAAAATTACCTGCTGAAAAAAAATTAAGTGATGCCGAAAAGAAAAAAATAATTGCCGCTTCACGGATTGCCCTTTGTCTGCTTAACCGCGAAACAGATCCTGTAACCTATTCCGAAGAATTAAATATAAGGTACTATGAACTGGAGCGGGGATTATCCATCGCGCTGTTCAGTATAGATTCAGAAAGGAGACAACCTCTTGAATCTTATATCGGTTTCATGATGTTCAAGAATGGTTATCCAATGTCTTATGGTGGTGCCTGGTTATTTGGCAAGCGTTCGTTAATAGGAATAAATATTTTTGAAGCGTTCAGGGGGGGTGAATCGGCGATGGTGTTTGCGCAATTGCTGAGGTGTTATCACATGGCTTTTGGTGCGGATTATTTTGAAGTTGAACCTTATCAGTTTGGAAAAGATAATCCCGAGGGTATTCAATCGGGCGCTTTCTGGTTTTATTTTCGGTTTGGCTTCAGGCCTTGCGATAAAGTTTTATGTGACCTTGCACTTGCGGAACATAAAAAAATAACTGGAACAAAAGGTTATAGAAGCTCTCCCGAAACGCTCAAACAATTCACAAAGTCAAACTTGTTTGTGGATCTGGAGGGAAACACTACGATGCCATTAAATCCCTCGTCTTTGAGCAGATATGTGACGCACTCTATCAATTTAAATTACAAGGGCAACAGAGAGGCTGCGCTTCAGGAAAGTATTCGCCGGTTGAAGAAAGAAAAAATAATTACGGGAAAAGAAAATAAAATGGGCTTGCGTAAACTGGCGCTTTTTATAGCGCTGTGTTTTGCCGTTGAAAAAATGCTTGCGCGCGACAAAGTCATCCTGGGGAAGGTTATTCACGCCAAGGGAACTTCAGAATTTGAATACACCCGCTTACTGAATGATTTCCCGCTTCAAAAGTACATCCGCGCTGAGGTAAAGCAATTTTTATTGTAAATTCGCGGTATAATTATGAAACGCGTATTAACAGGTATACAAAGCACTAACGTTCCGCACCTTGGTAATATATTGGGAGCAATTTTACCCGCCATTGAAACCAGCAGGAAACCGGTCTATGAAAGTTTATTTTTCATTGCAGATCTTCACACCCTTACTTCAAAAAAGGAAGCAGATTTTATAAGACAAAGTACTAACGCCGTGGCAGCCACCTGGCTTGCTTTTGGAGTAGACACATCACGTACTGTTTTTTACAGGCAAAGTCGTGTGCCGCGTGTAACCGAACTTACCTGGTACCTGAATTGTTTTACACCTTTTCCTATGCTTGCCAACGCCCATTCATTTAAGGATAAAAGCGATCGTCTGAGTGATGTGAATGCGGGCTTGTTTACTTACCCCGTACTTATGGCCGCGGATATTTTGCTATACGATGCGCACGAAGTGCCTGTGGGTAAAGATCAGATGCAACATCTGGAGATGGCTGCGGATATTGCGAAAGCGTTTAACAGCAAGATGCAAAAAGACGTATTTATAGTTCCGGAGGGTGTAACCAATACTGAAACCATGCTGGTGCCCGGTATCGACGGGCAAAAGATGAGCAAGTCCTACAACAATTTTATTAATATTTTTCTGCCTGAAAAGGAATTGAAAAAAGTGGTGATGAGTATTGTAAGCGATAGCAAATCCCTGGAAGACAAAAAAGATCCTGCAACCGACAATACTTTTAAGTTATACGAACTATTAGCATCTCCGGCACAAACCGAAACCATGCGCCAGAGTTATTTGGAAGGCGGGTTCGGGTATGGTCACGCTAAGACGGCTCTGCTGGAACTCATTCTCGATAAATATAAGGATCAGCGGAAAGAATTTGATCGCCTCATGAACGACACAGCCCTTCTTGAAAAAGAATTAAGCATTGGTGAGGCAAAGGCTTCTAAAATGGCCGATGAAAAGTTAAGGCAAGTTCGCGAAGTCCTTGGATACAATACATAACTCAGTTTGTTTCCGGGATATTTTTAAGATTATCTAGTAAAGCTTGCCAGTCACCGCGTTGTGACTCTATTGAATTTTCTTTTTCAGCTTCAAAAGTTTTAACGAAGGCTTCAATGGTTTTTTTCTTTGTCGAAATAATCATAGTACTAACGGTTCTGGAATTGGGTTCGATGGGTTTAAAGTACCCTTGTTTCTACAAGGACAAAGGGGCTTTAAAAGCACTCCGCGCTATCTTTTTTTTGCCGTTGGCGTTAGTTTTTGTCAAGCTTATACGTTACAACTACAATTCCGCAGTCAAAATTTGTCGCTTTAATTAAGGTTAAGTTTTGCATACTTTCAACGTCCTTAAATATTGGCATTCCTTGACCAATTACTGAGGGGTTTATGAATAAGTGAAATTCGTCAATGAGTTTGTTTTTTATTAGTGCAGAAACAAACGTCCCACCGCCATAAACGATTATGTCTTTACCTGCTTGATTTTTAAGTTTTGTAACTTCCTCTACGAGGTCTCCATTTGCAATTTTCGTATTCTCCCAAATTGATGTGTCAAGTGTTTTTGAGAAAACAATTTTAGGCGTTGTTGTATATTTCAGTCCACCTTCATATTCAGTATCTTCTGGATTACTAGCAACATTTGTCCAATGTGGAATAAAACCTTCTGCAAGTTTTCTGCCCAACAAAATGGTGTCAACTGGTTCTGTAATTTTTCTTACATAGTCAATAATGTCTTCCGACCAAGGAAATTTCATCCATTCCATCTCTCCGTTTTGTCCCGTAATGAAACCGTCAATGGTCATTTGGACTTGCAATTTTAATTTTCGCATCTTTTAATTTTTATTTATGTATTGTTGGTTGTCGGTTTTGTAAGATTGGAGCTACGTTTGCAGGCTTACACAGTGCGGTTATTGAAACACAAAACCGTCTACACCGACAAATGTTTATTAAATGTACAAAAGGTTTTTTTGAGGAGGGCAAAAGTCTTGTAGACTTTTGAGCCGGCTGGTGCGAAGATATTAACAGGAGCGTCAGCAAGGCAATTATGTCCGCCCGAACAGCCTGTCCCGAACTTGATTCGGGAATGAGCGACATCCGCCGCGGCGGACCGCATTGTGCAATTGCCTGCTGTTAGCTGCAGGTTTATTTATTGAAGTCTAGCAAGTCCTTCGCTTTCTTTACTGCCAATTTATATTTTGTCGGTGTCATGTCCCCCCAAAGCCAGTTATAGTGTCGTATTACTGTTTGAGCATCAATGTGTGGTCGTGATGCAGTAGTGTGTGCGTCTTCTATTACAGTTACTTTATAATCTTTACTTAAGTCCACCAATTATTTCGTAAAAAGTTATTATGGAAATATTGATTTGATCAAATTCACTTAAATAATCTTTGAACTTAGCAATTACGTTCGGGTCGCCTTTGAAGTAAAATGAAAGTATATCGGTGTCGACGAGAGCTTCAGTCACGTTAATTTATTTCTCTGTCAGAAGTTCTATGAAAATGAAGTTTGTCGGTAAAGTCAGAAAACAGATCATTATCTATGTTTTTCCAAGCGCCCGCAAGTTTAAGGGTATTTTCTTTAGATTTAAACTGCTGCTCAATTTTGTCCAAAACATTGTTGACCTCAGTCAATTTGTCTGTGGAGAGCTTTTGGATAAGGCGAATTAATTTATTTCTAAGCCTGTTCTTCACTGTCATAATACGAAGATACATAAAATTCGTATAATATCAAAAGACCTTGTCCAGCCCAACATTTTTTGTCTACCGGAATGTCCCAACGGCTTGCTGGTAACGGTTCAGGGCTTGTGCAGTGCGGCTTTTGAAACACAAAACAGTCTACCCCGGCAAATGTTTATTAAATGTACAAAAGGTTTTTAGTGAGGGCAAATAAAAAGTGCGAAGCACGCAACTTCTCCGCCCGAATGGTGACCGACAAAACCCGCATTGCACAATTGCCCTGTGTTAGTAGCTGGCCGCTTACCACTACTAATAAATTTTTGTCGACCGAAAACTCTTTTGTCGACAGAAAACTTAGCGTTTTTTATTTACAAGGAGAATGGTTCTATTGAAACACTAACAAGTATTTAAAATTTTTAGAAGGGATAGCAATGCGGTTTGAAAAACCGCCGCGTTCTCAAACTATTGGTGGATATGGGGTAGGTATTTTGCAAGCTTATTTGGCGTCTTGAAAAGCGCCCAAATGTGCTTGTAAAATGTGCGATGGCTTAAACACAGGTCAACCGTTATTGTAAATACACACAGATTTCAGTACATTTAGGGCTGTACATTTAGGACTGTACACACAGGTCTATACACACAGGTCGACCACAAAATAAAAAACCACCGGATATTATTCCGGCGGTCTTGAGGAAACACAGGTCAGCCTATAAAACCTGCTGCTTAGGATTTACCTAACCTTAAAGAGGCACTATGCATTTAGGGTCTAAAGGATGTTCGCCTGCTTTATTAATAAGCACTACTCTAAACCAGTAGAGCACATTGCTTGTAAGGTTTCCAATCCAGGTTGAACTAACGTCTGTGGTAGTTGCTACGCTCCAGGTGTCTGTGTTCATCGGGTTTAAACAATACTCCCATCTGTAAAGAGTTTTGGGTCTTGCTTTACACTTTAAGCCAACTGCGCCTAAATCATCAGGCAAAATTAATTCAAAGTCTACAGGGGTTTTAATACCAATAGCTTTAACAGTCATTGAAGCCAAATGTATAACTTGCTCATCGCCATCCGCTATGCTTTCAACATAATGTGCCAAATCATTAAGGAGTTTCATAACTATACGCTCCTTGTCATGCATTAAAGCGGTTTTGCTTTTTCCGCCATCGGAGGCTTGATTCCATGCAGCTTCAAGATCGTCAAGCGCAAGCAACAAAATTGCCAACGGCGGTGTAGGGTTAGAAAATACGTTGGGATTATTCCCAATCGAATCAACAAACAAACGACCCTTGTTGATTTTTTGTGGAACTGAAAGTTTACTTATATTCAGTGCCACTTTTTTAAAATTACTGTTCATAATTTTAGTTTTTAAAAGTAAACAGCTGAACCTGCTTTTAAATCCTAAGGTCTACACGCTTTACGGAGTATGAAGGGATTTCTTTTGTGCGGAATTTTACCCGAATGCGAAAACAAGCATAAGAATTTGCAATGCGTGAGCGGTTTGCTATTTGCACCGAACGTTTAATGCAACACTTATTTCATTTTGTTTCCGTACGTCATGCGTTGTTACGGGTCTGATCTTAGGCTATCCCGCCGCAGCGAGAATGGCTTTTATTTTTTTCATGCAATTGATTTTAGATATTAAATGTAAATTCCGGGCAAAGAGCCCCCACTTTTCCGCATGAAAGAGCCCCCTCATTTTGAACTACCATTTTTAGTATAATCTAATTC
>JACDDR010000146.1 GCA_013816895.1 Bacteroidota bacterium | reverse complement strand
GCAATACGCAGATCTATAGCGCAAATGTGTTGATGGAGATCTTTAACAAGGCTGGAGTTCCGGCTGGCGTTATCAATTTGATTTATCCAAGCGGACCAGAAGCAGCGGAAGTTATCTTTAATCACAGGGATTTTGCCGGGATTCATTTTACCGGCAGCACCGAAGTGTTCCAGAGCATCTGGCAAACAATAGGCAACAATATTCACAAATATAAATCCTATCCTAAAATTGTAGGAGAAACCGGCGGGAAAGATTTTATCATGGTACATAAAAGTTCCGATGCGAAAGAGGTGGCCGTTGCGCTGGCCCGCGGAGCATTTGAATACCAGGGACAAAAATGTTCAGCAGCTTCACGGGCTTACATTCCTTCCAATTTATGGAACGATGTAAGGAAATATCTTACCGAAGATCTGAAGGCCATGAAAATGGGACCAACAGAAGACTTCACCAACTTCGTCAACGCCGTTATTGATGAAAAAAGTTTTGATAAATTAAAAAAATACATCGACGCTGCTGCAAATGATAAAGGTGTAGAAGTTGTTGCTGGAGGTAAGTGCGATAAAACAAAAGGATATTTTATTGAACCAACGGTATTAAAGGTGGAAGATCCGAAATACGTTACTATGTGTGATGAATTATTTGGTCCGGTATTAACGCTGCACGTTTATGATGAGAACAAGTTCGAAGAAATGCTTGAAATCGTTGATAACACCAGTATATATGCCTTAACCGGGTCTATCATGGCCAACGACCGTTACGCGATTGCACTGGCAACTAAAAAGCTATCGAATGCGGCCGGTAACTTTTATATTAACGATAAATGTACAGGTGCTGTGGTGGGTCAGCAACCATTTGGCGGTGCACGAGGAAGCGGAACCAACGATAAAGCAGGGGCAAAGGTTAATTTATTGCGTTGGGTTAGTCCGCGCACCATAAAAGAAACCTGGGTTCCTCCGGTAGATTTCAGGTACCCGTTTTTGCAGGCAGATTAAAAATCGAAGAGGCTCCGTGAGGGGCCTTTTTTATTGCTTTTTTTATCCGGAATATTAACCGTTTGTCTCATTTTATCAACGTTTGAGGCTTAAAGTTTGCAACTAAATGATTAAAACACTATGTTAGCATATCAAACACAAACACTAAATAACATGAAATTAAATTTACCCTTAATGGGAGCAGCCCTTAGCCTTGCAGTTGGCTTAAATGCCCAAACCGGTAGGCACGCGGCAATCACAAAAAATAGTCCTGCAGTAACTGTTAACAGCCAGGCAGGCCGTAATTGCGGAACCGCTGCTCCTTCAGAAGAATGGAACAATTGGTTTAACCAAAAAGTAAATGAATTTCAGGCAAATCTGGCCACAGGTAAAACGCAGATGGTAAACTATACTATCCCGGTTGTGGTTCATATTATTCATACAGGTCAAACTGCCGGAACAGGAGCAAATATAAGCGCCGCACAGGTTCAGGATCAGATAAACATTTTAAATGCTGACTTTGCGGGAACAGGTTTTAATGTTTCTCAGTTAGCTTCTACAACATTCTCATCAGTTGGTGCGTCAAATACAGGTATTTCTTTTTGCCTGGCTAAAAAAGATCCAGCCGGAGTTACTTTAACTGAGTTTGGAATCGACAGGTTAAATGCCACTACAAAAGGGTGGACCGCTGGTCCTTATACACAAGCATATATGGACGGAACCATAAAGCCAAACAGTATCTGGGATCCTACAAGGTATTTAAATATCTGGGTAGCTAATTTAGGTGGTGGTCTTTTAGGCTATGCTACTTTTCCGGCAGGAACCGGCTTAATCGGGCTTGGAGGATTTGGAACAGCTACTACGGATGGTGTTGTTATTCTCAACACAGCATTCGGAAGCATAGGGTCTGCCACGGCGCCTCCTTATAATAAAGGACGTTCAGCAACTCACGAGATTGGCCACTGGGTAGGTTTAAGGCATATCTGGGGTGATGGAACCTGTTTGACAGACTATGTTAATGATACGCCGCCTGCTCAACAGTCAAACTTTGGTTGCCCAGCATACCCGCATAATGTAGGTGTATGTGCAGGTAATACAACCGGAGAAATGACCATGAACTTTATGGATTATACCGATGATCCTTGTATGTATATGTTTACTCCTAATCAGAATACGCGCATGCAAACAGCAATGCAAAGCGGTACTTACCGCAGCCAGCTGAGTGCAAGTGCTTCTACACTGTGTACTATTGCTGCTGCCGCGCCAGTTGCCAGCATGTCTATTCCTTCATCAGGCTGTACTAACTCCTCAGTTGCAACCAATAACCTTTCAAACGGTAATCCAACGCCAACTTACGCGTGGAGTTCGAACCCATCTGCAGGTGTAACATTCAATCCTAATTCAACGGCTACTAATCCTACTGTTATTTTTGCAACTCCGGGCTCTTATACGCTTACAGTTGTAGCAACTAACTCTTTAGGAAGCAACTCAAACTCAAAATCTATAACTATTACCACTTGTACTGCAGCAGCCGTAAGTTGTAATGATACCTTAACGAATGCTAATAATACCGATACCCTCTTTACCGATGCTTACAGCGGCGGGTATATTGGTGGAAACAATGGCTATGGCGATAAAGAAAAAGCGGAATATTTCTCCTCTGCTGGACTTGTAGGAAACGCTAACATTATTGGTGGAATTGTGGTGTTTTACAAGCATGCTACTGCGAACATCGGAACAAAAGGTACCAGTAACCTGGTGTTTAAAATTTATGCAGGTAACAATACATCTGGTCCAACAGGTTTACCTTTGAAGACATTTACTGCTTCAATCACATCCATTCTTGCATCGGCCACTGCTACTAACGGAGTAAGTTACTGCGGAAATCCAAATCTGACATATAACAGCAATGTTATGAGGCCTTACAGCTTTAACTTTCCTACACCTACGGCTATAACCGGTGACTTTTTCCTGTCGGTTCAATTACCTTCAACCACTGGAGATACCGCAGCTATTTTTGTAACCGGCGAGAATGGCCGCACTGCTTCTACAGGTTGGGAATTACAGACACCAAGCACATGGGTACCTTTTAATGACGGAACTACTACATCGTGGCAGTTAAATGCTTCATTAGCTATTCTGCCTAAAATATCTTGTGCAACGGCGATAAATAAAAATTCTGTGCTTGACAACAATGTTGTTCTTTATCCAAACCCTTCTAACGGTATGGTTAATATCATAACTACATTGCCAGGAACACAAAATCTTGATATCACTGTGTATAACGCTCTGGGACAACTTGTTTCAAGCATTAAGCACAATGCCATTTCAAACGATGTATTTGAACTTGACATGAAAAATCAATCTTCTGGTGTGTACTTTATAAGTATCAATAACGGTCAGGAAAAAATCGTTAAACGATTGATCATCAACAAATAATATTTACTCTTCGTTTTATAATGAAAGCCCCGGAAATCCGGGGCTTTTTTTATTTTATATGGTATAAAGTTTTCAGCACGTTATTAAAAGCATATTGTTCAATTCAATAAACAAGGCTTTTGTTAAGAATTTAAAAAACCAGCGGGCTTTGATCAGGCCTATCGCCTTATTTTTGCTTTACTATATGGCAGCAAAACGAAAAAAAGAAATGAGCCTCAAAGAAGTAATTGCCCTGATTACTTTGCTGGACGACCCGGATGAAGACATTTACTCGCAGGTAAGGGATCGTTTTGTGATACTGGGCCCGCCGGCCATACCACATCTTGAAACGGCCTGGGAAAACAGCTTTGATGCCATTATGCAAAAACGCATTGAAACCATTATTCATACCATTCAGTTTGAAACGCTTCAAAAAGCGTTAAAGGACTGGGCAAAGGATGAGCAGGATGATCTTTTAAAAGGAACAATATTACTTGCCAGGTACCAATACCCGGATTTTGACGAAGCTAAAATAAGAAAGCAGCTTGCGCAGATTAAGCAGGATGTGTGGCTGGAATTACATGAAGACCTGACCGCGCTTGAAAAAGTGAAAATAGTAAACCACATTTTATTTGAGGTTCACCAGTTCAGCGGAAACATTACCAATTACCATGCTCCTCAGAATTCGTTTATTAATAACGTACTGGAAAGTAAAAAGGGAAATCCTTTAATGCTGAGCGTTGTTTACGCTTTGATCTGTAAAGAGCTTGGCATACCTGTTTACGGAATAAACCTGCCGCAGCATTTTGTATTGGCTTATGTAAACGAAAATGCCAACCTTATTGACGTAAACAATAAATCACTTTCCAATAATATTTTATTTTATATTAATCCCTTCAGCAAGGGTTTGATCTTTAACCAAAAGGATATTGATTCGTTTTTAAAGCAGCTTAATCTTGAGCCAGAGGCAAAGTATTATCTTCCCTGCAGTAATGTGGAGATACTGAAGCGCTGCATAAATAACCTTGTTTATTCTTATGAAAAACTCGGGTACCTTGAAAAAGTAGCGGAATTAAAAGCCCTGGAAGAACAGTTGTAGCTTATTAATAAGTTACTTCACATAGTTAGGCGATTCACACTTCAGCCAATACTCAATTATTGTGGCCATTAAGCTTTTTAATTCCTGAAATCCTGCAGGTTTTACAAAAAAAACCTGAATGGATTTTGAGTACGCGTCAATCACATCTTCCTGGGCGGCACTTGTTGTAAAAAACAAGTAAGGGATAGTTTTTAACCGCATGTCCTCGTTTTCATGAATTTGTTTTCTTAATTCCATGCCGTTAAGCTTTGGCATATTGATGTCGGAAAAAACAATAAAAGGTTCTGTGGTTTTATTAGTCAGGTAAGTGAGTGCTTCCTGCCCGTCGTTAAAAAAAATAATTTCATTTTTATAATCAAGTTGTTTAAATACTAAACTAAAGATCTCCTGATCATCGATGTCATCTTCAATTATTAAAATTGGGCCGTTCTTATTCATTTATTGAAATTAAAAGTGCAAATGTAATATATTATTTTTTTGAGCTGAAGAATTCAGTTCACGAAGTTGAAAAGTTAAGATTAGCGCCATATTAAATCGCGATGGCGGGGTAGAGGAATACCTTTCTTGCCTGAGGGTGTGTGAACAAAAGCTGAAGAATAATTCTGTTATATACGAAAATAATCCAATCTGGTTAAGCTTACACTGCTACCAGCAGTGGTACACGCTTTACCCGACACGCCCGGATGTTAGCGGAGAGAGGAAATTATTTAAAATGGAAGATGGATGCAACAAGAGCTATTACAAATATTGCGGGACTCATAAAGGCTTTGCTAAGATGAGAGATAAGATTGCCTTTGGTCTCGTGCTGTTTGTCAAGTAAAACGGTTGTGATAATTTCACGTAATCTTGCAAAGCAAATATCGCTCTTTATCACAAACTCATTTGCATTATGGTCTAAACAATTTTGCGCAATTACCGGGCTTGTTTCTACCGATAACATAACGACGGGAACATCAGAATTAATGGCCCTTATTTTTTTTAATATTTCTAATCCGTTCAAAGCGTCGGGCTTTACATTGTTCAGGTAATAATCCAGAATAATCAGGTCTGGCTTTAATGCCATTTGTTCAAGGCAAAGTTCGCCGGTTGCAAACGTAACTATCTTATAATATGGTTTTGAAGTAAAAGCAATTTCCAGATCTTTTAAGTAAAGTGCGTTATCATCTACCAGGAAAATGGTTATTGTTTTATTTATACTCATAGCGCTTAATAATTTGGAAAGCATAAAGATAAAATAAAAGATTTTGAATACGCAAACTTTGCATGGTTTTTAACTTAGTTCTGGCAAAAATTTAACAGATTCTTACTCCGGAAAACTGTATCTTGCTTTGAATATTAAAAATTAAATCATGAAAAAACTTACTTTATTTTTGTCAGCGGCCACAATTTTGAGTCTTACCTCATGCAAAAAAAATTACACCTGCCAGTGTACGGGTAATCCTGGAACCAGTTCAAGTAACGTATATACTTTTACGATCAGAGATACAAAATCAAAAGCCACTTCAACCTGCAAGACTTTTGTACCTACTTATAACGAATGTCATATTCAATAAGCGCCATTATCATTTTGTAAAATGTAATGAAAGTGAAATACCTGCTCTTCGTTAGTGGGTTTTGTTGAACGGTAAAAGTCAATGGCATGATCATCAGCCTTGTGAACCTGTACGAAAACTTCTTCAACTCCATTTTGCCTGCAATATGCGTTGGTAAAGTCAATTAATCTTTTGCCTATTCCTTTTCTTTGATACTCCGGTAATACGGCAAGATCATAAATGTAAGCTAAAGGCCTTTCTGAATAATACTGGTCAAGGACATGCACTGTGAGTCCGGCAATTACCTTTTCTTCTATTGTAGCTACAACGGCAAAAAATGTTTTCTTATTCAGAATATTTTGTAAATGTGCCGTACCTGGCTTTTTTAAACCTCTCATTTCAAAAACATTTTCAAAAACTGAAATTAATTCGTTCAGTTTTTCAATGTCGCCGGATTTTAATACCTGAAGTTCTGTTTTCAAATCAGTTTAATTTATGTGTTATACTCAAGTTTGGACTTTACAAATAGATATTGCTTCCGAGGAATGCTTTCACTGTAATAAATATAACCTTTTATAATAATCAAAAGATTAACAATCTTCTGACTGTGCTTGCATATTTTATATCTCATTTTATTTAACCAAAAATCCCTTGGCATATATCTTGTAATCTATCCTGCATGTTAGTTAAACTACGGCGCTGGCTAAAAAAGAAAAACATTCCCGTTCGGTTGGTAGTAGCTGTAGCGGTGGGTATAGTGCTTTCGAAAATTTTAATGTTTATTACGCATACGGTTCTTCATAAGCTGGACGTTTTTCCGGCACTGGACAAACCTATGTTTGATAACAGAGACCTTAGCATTGCGCTGGCCTTTCATTGTGTGTATGCCGTTATAGCCGCTTATTTTACGGCACAGATTGCCAAAGAAAGAGCAAGAAAAGCGGTATTCATTTTGGGTTCTAAGGAAGCCATCATGTGGATAATAGGCATCATATTATTATGGAATCACGCCCCCGCATGGTTTAGCTTAACCAAAGCTATTTTAGGGATTCCGTTATCTGTTTTTGGAGGATGGATTTACAGAAAAAAACGCGAGCGGGATGAGTTAAAGGCCCTTAAAGCAGTTGGGTAATTACCCCAGGCTGGAAAATTGTTTTCGAAGTAAATAAATCAACCAAGATCTTTCGGGTGAATAACATCTGTCCACATTGCCACAATGCGCTGCAGGCTTGATACCGTTCCTTCAATGGAAACCGATTTTGGAATAAATCCCTGAATGTTTAACGAATAGGCGGTTTTTATTTCGGCGGTGCTGCTGGTGTTGCTGTGAAACACAAAAGGTATTGCTTTGGTTTTTAGCTCAGGAAGCATTTCAATCCGGCGTTTCAATTCCAGCCCATCCATTTGGGGCATGTTTAAGTCGCACAAAACAATAAATACAGAATCTTTTGTAGTAGTAAGATAATTCAGCGCCTCCTGCCCGTTAAAGCAGTTTACTATTGGGTTGGTTAATCCGGTTTTTTTCATGGCAATTTCAAGCAGGTCGTGCTCATCTTTATCATCATCAATAAACAGAAATACGCCATGCGGTTTTTTGTAAAGGGTAATTTGAAATTCCATTACCACGAAAGAGAAAAAAACATACCATCATATTAAGTGAAAGTAAGATGTATTACTTTTTTTTATGGCATTCTGGCGATGAATTAGGCCTCTTTAACAACTTTGATCAAATAATGTTTCGTAAAAATATAATTTTGCAACTATTCTTATCTTTATCCTTTGATTACCAAACAAAATACTTTTGGAAAGAACATCATTCCTGCCGATGAGAAAAAACGTCTCGCGGAATTGCAAAAATACGCTGAACTTAACGGCACGCCCGATAAGTATTTTAACGAAATTGCTAATATTATTGCAATCAGCTTTAATACGCCCATCGCTCTTATTTCCCTTGTAGGAAATG
>JACDDR010000016.1 GCA_013816895.1 Bacteroidota bacterium | reverse complement strand
CATTCATTCCCTGTGGAGCAACAATTGCTTCCTGGCCTTTTGTTTTGTCGCCGCAGGAAACAAATGAGCCAATTAATAAAGCGGCTGAAAATAAACAGATAATTTTTTTCATGGATTTAATTTTTTAATTGTTGTAAATATAAAATAAATTTTTAGTTGAACCCGCGGGAAATTAAAATAATGTGGGTGGCGGTTGGCGCTGCCCGCTGATGGGGCTGGGTGTCTGGTGAGGAGGGGAGAGATAGAAAATACGCAAACGTTGTAAAACAAAAAACCCGGACGATTCGTCCGGGCTTTTGATTACTTCTTTTTAGAAGCTTTTTTAGCTGCTTTTTTAGCGCCTTTTTTTGCTGCTTTTTTAGGAGCTGCTTTTTTCTTAGCTGCTTTTTTTGGAGCTGCTTTTTTAGCTGTTGCTTTTTTTGCCATGGTTATTTGTTTTTGAGATTTGTTGATACGAAGTAAATAAATTATTTGTTGTTATCTAAAGATTAAGCATTTATTTTTTCAACATCAAATTGTTGAAATTGTTAACAACCGCAATCATGGAAAAAATCGTTTTGCTGCATTTTCAATTTTTTATTCTCTGAATTTTTTTTCAATGCTCTGTGTATATTGATTTCACTGGCATTACAAGACATCGTATAATTTTAAAAACATTTTATTGCACGAAATTTTTTATTTTTGAAGGCATTTGGAAGAGCTTTGAGATGAAATTATTTAATTTGAATTTCTTCTTCAACTTCCCAATCAGGGAGTACTTTTAGCTGTTTTGAACTGATAAACACCTTTTCGGGTTGTTTATTCATCAAATAGCTGCCTGTATCCCATTTTTTATTTCCATTATCATCGAAAACAACTTTAACGGAATAGGTTCCCGGCGCAATGCCAGTAAAATCAATACTTACAGCGTTACTTGAAGAAAGACTGAGCGAAATAAAATCCTGTTTTGCAATTTGACCCTTATCATTTAATAACTGAACAACATAAGCCTGTTTTTTATTTAAAAGCAATTTCAGAATCACTTTTCCGAGTTCACTCTTGCTTTCCGGTTTAAAATTTATCATCATGCTGTCATTATACTTTCCATTCAGATCAAAAAAAGCTGCTGTATCAATCTTAATTCTGTAATTCTTTCCTTCACTCAACGGATTGGCCATAACCACTGCCAGCGGCCACTCGTAGCTGAATGTGGATGCTTCTTCTTTCCACGCAGAGTCTTTTCTGAAAAGATGGATTTTATACAAATTGGTTTTCAGCGTATCGGGAGCATTTAAAAAACTTAAACGGAAAGAGGTGTTATAGGGCAAAATGCCGGAATACGTGTTCGGGAGAATTGATAACGACTTCTTTCGCGCTGCATTTAATTTTGGCAAACTCACTTTTACAGTGTCCACATGTTTTGAATCTCTTTCTGCAATCAGTACGGCTAAAGAATCCTTTAGGCCATCATACACGAAAGTAACAGTGTCTTTCTCTCTTCCTTGTTCTGTTTCCGTCACACGTCCGCCAGGCACAAGGCCCAGCACTTGCACTTTAAAAAATGATTCTCGGTTATATATGACATTCAGTATGCCATAATAAGGTGTGGTGTATTTTTTTATAAAAGTTTTTGAAGGGTTTTCCTGGAATATCTTAAAATCAACTGTTGTATCCGAATTTAATTGTAACAATGAATCCCTAAAGCCTAATTTTTCGATTTCGCCGTCATAGGTGTAGTTTTTATTTTTATCGGTAAAAGCTACGACTTTAAATTGCTGAGATGGAAGATGACCAAAACTATATTCGCCCCCGGCGGTGCTTCTTGTTATATAAGCAGGACTCTCCTTATAGATAAGAGAATCAGTCTGCACCCCTTTTGCATTGTATAGTCCTACAATAACATCGGAAACAGCCTGGCCGGTATAAGCATCTTTAACGATGCCTTTAATTTTTAATGAATCAATATAGTTGCCGGTAGAAAAAACGTATTCAAAATTAGGTATTGAATTTCCTTCGGTCATATCGGCAATCGCCCTTCCGAAATATATACGGTAGGTAGTGTTAGGCAAAAGCTCTTCTTTCTTTAAAATAATTTTGATTTTTTTTCCTTCTGCATTTATTTCAGGCTCTGTTTTTAGTCTGGGAGAAACCAGCATTTGATTCTTAAGATCTTTCAACTGAACGTATTCGTCAAAACGTAATACAATTTCGGAGCTATTAAAGGCAAGGGATGAGTTGGCGGGAATAGCTTCTGTTAATTTCGGTGGCGTGGCATCACGTTTGCCGCCGCTCAAGGGCGCTACCTGTGCGCAACGCTCAAAACAAAGACAGGCCAGAAGTAAGCACAAAGTGTATGAATAATGACGGATCATTGATTACCTTTACAAAAGTATTAATTTTAAGTAAAGGTATACCTTTATACAGGCATTGAAACATTATTATATAAGCATCCTGAGGAAACTAACGTTTTTAAAAATTCTTAACTATTTACAATTGTTATTCGGGTTCCACTATTCACGCTTAATCAATAAGCCAAAACAATTCGCGCTTCCTTTTTCAATCAGCATTGAACCCACCACAAGTTGTAATTTACGTTGTCCGCAGTGTCCGAGTGGTTTAAGAGAATTCACACGCCCCACCGGGATGCTCCAGCCGGCTTTTTTTGAAAAATCAATTTTACAGTTAAAAAAGCATCTTCATAGTCTTACTTTTTATTTCCAGGGCGAACCTTACCTGAATCCTGAATTTTTAAAAATGGTAAGATTTGCCAACGATCAGAAAATATTTACCGTTACCAGTACTAACGCACATTATCTGAATGAAAAAAATTGCATCGACACCATAAACAGCGGACTGGATAAATTGATTATTTCGGTGGATGGCATCACACAAGAGGTGTACGAGCAATACCGTATAGGAGGCAGTATTGACAAAGTAATTGAAGGCACGCGTGAAATCCTTAAACAGAAAAAAAAGTTAAACAGCAGGTCCCCGCATGTAGTCTGGCAATTTGTGGTGTTTAAGCCCAATGAACACCAGGTTGATGCAGTAAAAAAATTAGGAAGGGAGTTAGGCGTTGATGAGATTAAAATTAAAACAGCGCAGATTTACGACTTTGAAAACGGAAGCGATTTAATCCCGGTAACGGAAAAATATTCCCGCTATAAGAAGAACAGCAGTGGGAAATATGAAATTAAGAGCGAACTTTTAAACCAGTGCTGGAGAATGTGGCAGGGTTGTGTGATAACATGGGACGGAAAAATTGTTCCCTGCTGTTTTGATAAAGATGCAACATTCCGCCTTGGAGATCTCAATACAGAACATTTCAAAAAAATATGGTTTTCCGCAGAATATAATCAGTTCCGGAACTCAATTCTTAAAGGGCGCGATAAAGTAGACATCTGCAACAATTGCACCGAGGGTACCAAAGTTTGGGCATAGCCCTATTCATCCATTGAGAATATTTTCTTTACCGATTCATTGTACTTGCTCATGATTACTTTGCGCTTTAAACTCAGCTTGGGTGTGATCTCGCCGCTTTCAACCGTCCAGTGCGCGTTTACTACCTGGCAGCGTTTTAACTGTTCGTAAGGCGCAAGCGTACTGTTTACCTGTTTAATATGAGAATTAATATTGTTTTTTAATTCATCGCTTTTGAGCATGGCATCCGTTCCCTCCCACTCAAGTCCGACGGCTTTACAATGTTCTTTAAAATTTATCATGTTTGGAACAATAAGCGCGGAAGCGAACTTTTGTCCTTCGCCTATCACTATGCATTGTTCAATAAACTTGCTTTCCTTTAATTTGTTTTCGATGGCTACGGGTGAAATATATTTACCCGAACTGCTTTTAAAGAGTTCCTTTTTTCTGTCCGTTATTTTTAAAAACTTGTTATCCACAAACATTCCTACATCTCCGGTGTGAAACCATCCATCCTTATCAATAGCTTCGGCAGTTGGTTCCGGACTTTTATAATAGCCAAGCATCAGGCTGGGACCGCGCATCAGTATTTCGCCATCTTCTTCCGCTATTTTAACTTCAAGATTATCTACTATGGGGCCTACAGTACCGAACATGATATTATCGTCTCCAAATTTATTTACGGCAATTACAACACAGGTTTCGGTTAAACCATAACCCTGAAGCAGAGTTAATCCGGCACAGGAAAAAATCCGTTCAATTCGCGGGTTCAGCGCAGCACCTCCGCTTGCAATGCACACTATTTTTCCACCCACGGAGTCGCGCCATTTTGAATAAACAAGCACATCGCAAATTTTTCGCTGCAATTCGTAGAGTGTTCCGTTTTTGCCGTGAAGTTCATAGCGTTCTGCCAGTTTAAGGCTGTAGTCAAAAATTTTCTTTTTAAAACCCGAGAGCTTGTCGCCGGCGGCACAAATTTTTTCGAGTACCCGTTCTAATATGCGAGGAACAGCAACAAATATCTGTGGATGAATCTCACGGCAGTTATCGCCAATCGTCTCAAAATTTTCAGCATAATAAATACTCACGCCATGAAAGAGGTAAAGTGTATTTAAAAAGCGTTCATAAACGTGATTAAGCGGAAGAAAGCTCAGCGCTTTCCATTCGGGTTTAAAAGGCGCAAAATTCTGGCAGGCCTTAACATTGCTGATCATGTTTTTATGCGAGATCATTACACCTTTAGGATGCCCGGTAGTGCCAGAAGTATATAGAATAGTAAGGATATCGTTTTCATTTATCCGGTCTTTAAGTTCTGTAATATTCGTGGAAGCGTGTTGTTTTCCCAGATCAAGCAACTCCGAAAAATGTTTAACACCCTCTATTTTATTAAAACTAAATACAAATTTAAGATGCGAAAGCTCGTCTTCCATCGCCGCGAGTTTTGTATAAATACTTTTATCAGAAATAAAAATAATTTTCGCTTCGCTGTGGTTGAGAATAAATTTAAGATCGCCCGCGCTGATGGTTGGGAAAATCGGGGCGGTTGGCATCCCGGCCTGCTGTGCGCCATAATCTACAAAATTCCATTCGGGGCGGTTGTTGGCCATTAAGGATACAACATCGCCTTTTTGCAAACCCAGGGCTAATAAGCCGGCGCTCACCAGTAAAGCATTTGAATGAAATTCTTCTACGCTATAGTGTACCCACTTTTTATTCTCCTTGCTGTTTAAAATATCGGTTTTGGCGGACTTGTTTTTTAAGTCGTCCAAAATGTCAAATACCCTGGTAATCTCCATAGTTTAATCTTAACCTAAGTTCAAAGTTATTTCCATAAAAACAAAAAATTAAGGAAATTATTTTGTGTAAATTTGTTTTATTTTATGATTGTAATTACAGGCTCTGCAGGTTTTATCGGAAGTTGTCTCCTTTCAAAGTTTAACGCTGAAGGCAAAAGGGATATACTGCTGGTGGATGATTTTTCAAAGACTATCAAAGAAAATAATTACCTGGGGAAAGAATTCAGTATTAAGATCGACAGAGCCGAGTTCCTGGAGTGGTTTCGGAAAGATACTTCTCTCGTGGATTACGTTATTCATATAGGCGCGAGAACAGATACAACAGAATTTGATAAAACGGTTTTCGATGAGTTAAATCTTAATTACACCAAAGCGCTATGGACCCTTTGCGCAGAAAGTAATATCCCTTTAATTTATGCTTCTTCAGCAGCCACCTATGGATTAGGAGAACACGGATACGACGACGATGAAACAAAGCTGAATGAATTAAAGCCCTTAAATCCCTATGGTGACAGCAAGCACGATTTCGACAAGTGGGCGCTTAAGCAGCAGAAAACGCCGCCCTCATGGCAAGGTTTAAAGTTTTTTAATGTTTATGGCCCTAACGAATATCACAAAGGAAGAATGGCTTCGGTTATTTTTCACGCGTTTAATCAGATCAAAAAAACAAAACAGGTGAAGTTGTTCCGGTCGCACGATGTTAATTATAAGGACGGCGGACAACTGCGCGATTTTGTTTATGTAAAGGATGTTGTAGATGTTATCTGGTTTCTTTATTCCAACACAGTTAAAAGTGGCATCTATAATTTAGGGAGTGGACGGGCACGTACCTTTTATGATCTGGCTACTGC
This sequence comes from Bacteroidota bacterium, assembly GCA_013816895.1. GTDB lineage: Bacteria > Bacteroidota > Bacteroidia > B-17B0 > Aurantibacillaceae > Aurantibacillus. Next base: position 42,869 of record JACDDR010000016.1, on the reverse strand, counting down.
AACTTTCAATGCGCTCAACTGCCCGATTAACATCGAATTTGTTGATACTCCAATGGACATCCGCGATAAATACCAGTATTTTACCGAGGCCAACATGAAAAAATTAAGGGCGCAGGGATATACAAAAGAATTTACTCCGCTGGAAGAAGGGGTATTGGATTATGTAACCAATTACCTGGTGTCTCACAAATATATGTAGCATTGCATGCGGGGCTGCTATCGTCCTGATTGAAGTGCCTCCGCGTAACTAAGGTTGTGTATCTTCGAGGTGGTCCAGGCTTCAAAATCAAAATATTCGAGGGCAAAACGCTGGTAAGGATCCTGGAAAGCGTTTGCAAGTTCATCCTTCATTATAATATAGTAACGACGCCTTTCTGTTTTTGAAGAAAGGGCAATTTTGCGGAAGTACTTTACAAATATTTTTTCAAAAGGATATATATCCGCATTCGATTCATAATAGCGGAGGTTGGCCTTAATAAGGTAGTTCAGCAGGGTATGGTTATCCATTTCAAAATGAATCACCAGGTTGGCCAGTTTGCAGATCCGGTAAAGATCCGGTCGGTTTTCTTTTTCCGGTGTGTTTAAAATTTTGTTTAACCACACAAGTGCTCCTGAATAGTTATTAACTCCGAAATAGGACATAAAAAGAATGAAGTGCAGGGTACATCTTTCCTCTCCCGGAATTTTATTTCCATACTTATTTATTCCGTTAAGAATATAGGGCACAAATTTCTGATGTTTTTCAAACTGTCCGGTGTAAAGATAGAACATGGAGTCATTAATAGCAGAACGCGCGAATATGGCAACCTGGAGAACAATTGAACTGAAGCGCGGATTTAGTTGAAGCGACCGGATTTTATCAAGGCAGGAAAAGCAGGCTTTGTATTGCTGATGAATGGCGTAAGCCCTTCCCAAAAAACTGTAAGTCATTATATAATACAATGGCCATTCCGCAATAATTGCTTCTTCACTTTCAAAAAGCTTGATGGTAGCGTTGGCTGCAGTTATCAATTCTTTATCCCTGTGCAACAAACGCAGGGCGGTGGTTTGGCATAAATGCGAGGCGATAAGTGCTTTTCTGCTGGAATGTGCGTTTTCAGGTTTAAGGTGTTTCTTTTTTAGAGTGGCCTCAACGCGTTTTTGCTCGAGCGGATCTTTTACAAAAGAATATTTAGTATAAAGGGCGAAAAGCTCGCTGAGCTCATCTTCGAAAATCTGGAGGTTGGTTATCTTATCAAGTACATCATCTTTTTCCTTCATGATATCATCGAGCGCCGCCATATCCGATTCATCAAAGCGAACCTCAATGTCGATCACTACCTTTTCAAGATCGATAATCTCCAGTATGGAATAAAAAAGTTCATGCCGGTAAGCGAGTAATTTTATTTTATTCAGTTCCTGCCGCGCCATCCTGTAAAGTGATTTGTTGTATAATATCTGGATGTTCTTTATCTGCTCATTAATGTAAGCTTCGGTATTGTTGTTATAACGGTGATGCCTTAAGCTGCGCAGGATGTGATGGAGGAGCTGATTCTTCTCAGAAGGAAAGTGTTTTACAAAAGATTCTTTTTTGAAATGTTCTTTTATTTTTCTCTCGTCATATTCTTCCTGCGTAAGAAGGTGGTAGTATATTTTCTCATAATTTTTATCGCCTTGTTGTAATGATGAAAATTGTTTGAAATAACCCTCTTCTTCAGGAGTAAGCGATTTTATAATATCAAAAAGAAGGTTCGAGGGTTTCATTGCGGAGTTTTATGAAGGGCAGATTCTGTAATATCCAGGTGATTTGCCAGCGTTTCGTGTAATTTTCCATGGCCAGCTTTGTGAGCGGCATAGGATATAAAATTAAAATAGTTAAGATTAATCAGTTTGTCGTCGGCGTTTGAAGAATAACTTTTTAAACGCGCGTAAAGCGTGTCGAAATTTTCAGGAGTGAAGAGCGGCATGGATGAAGCGATGGTTTCGTTGAAAAACTGCACGAAAGCAGACTCAGTGGGGGTTGAAAAAAATTTTTCTTTTACTAATTGATTGGCCGAATTAGCCGCAAGAATAAATTTGGGATATTCTTTAAGTTCATAATACGTAATCATTTCCTGGATCCGCAAGTAAGCCTTTAAATCCCAATGCGAATTTTTATCACTTCCGCTTTTCGAATTGGCAAGAACGGTGGCTGCAGCGGAATAATCTTCGTTGTAAATGTAAAAATTAGTCAGGTTAAAAAATAAAACCGATTTATCTTCCTGGTTAAATATGTTATGGTGTTCGTTTGTAAACTCAAAAATAGTTTGGGCGAGCTGTGAAGCCTCGGCAAACTTACCGGTACGGACCAAAAGGGTTAGTTCCAGGTTAAAAACATAGGAGTTGGCTTTGATATAAAGATCGGCACCAATAATTTTTTTAGCATTAATGATACCGGCAATTTCCGAGATAAGTTTTCTGGAATCTGAATACCGACCATTATTCATACAAACCTGCGCAAGCGTATTAAGAACATCTAAGTACTGCCGGGGCATCTCCACGAGAATTAGCGCATCTTCCTGCATAAAGGATTTTATCTCAATCAAAGCCTCGAGTTGCTTTTTGTAGTCTTTCAAGGCTGAATAACACAAGGCCTGACATTTCATCTGAAGAAACCTGGCTCTTCTGCACAAAGCGCTTTCCGGCGTTTTCAACAGTTGATCCGATAAAAATTTAGTATAGAATACTGCATGACTCTTTTTCTCGTTCAGATTTTGGTTTTTACCCTTAAAGCTTAACTGAGCGTACAGCCGGTAGTAGTGCGCAATGTTTTTTTCTTTTTCAATTATTCTTCGTTTTTGAATTTTCAAATCCGCAGACAGTTCGGTATAATCTGGGCCCGGAAACTCTGTATGAAGTAGTTGTTTTTCCAATTCCAGTATTTCCAGCACATAACTGAACTTTTCGTTCCGAAGTGCTTTTTCTTTAACCGTTTTTATCATTTTCCGGCATTGCTTGTATTGCGCTTTTTCAAAAAGAATTTTGAGGTTGGCGAGTTCATCATTCAGCGTAAAGCCCGTGATTGTTTCGGAATAAAAATTACGCTGGCTTTTAAGAATGAGATTATAAAGCACGACCATGTTTTCCGGCGTGGCATTAATACCCGGCGTCTTATCTGTTTTATAATACACGTCGTCTTTTTCACTTATACGTTCCAGATGATCGAAAAGGGTAATAGCGCTGGTGGTGGAAAAATTTTCAGTAGCAGATAAAAGTTTGAAAAATCTTTTTTCAGGCTTATTCAGCGAGCGGATCAAATTATGTAATTCGGAAATCGCTATCACGGTAGCATAAAAATGCAGATTAATTATTGTATTCCCAAATTATGAATAATTTGTTTTTTTTCTTATTTTTAATGTATGAGAATAAAACTGAGTATTGTCCGTTGCCTGGTTGCGGTGTTGCTGCAAGGTATGTTTACGTTTACACAAGCACAGGTAGCGGGATGCCAGGCGGGTAAAAACGCTTTACTTCTTCCGCCGCTGTATTATAACGCTGATAACCTTCGCAGCGATACTTTCGATATACTGAAATATACAATCAATCTTGAGATAGGAAACGCGACTACTAAACTCATCGCAGGAAACACCATTGTAAAGTTTGCTCCAAAAATGAACAATCGCACGTTTATTCGTCTTGATCTTCTTAAACTCATCATTGATTCGGTAACGGAAAACTCCAATCAACTATTGTATTCTTACAATGATACAATTCTTAAAGTTAATTTTTCTGCGCCAAAAAACTTAACCGACACCAGCAGTATAAAAGTATACTATAAAGGCCAGCCTCAGGGCGATGCCAGCGGTTGGGGAGGATTTTATTTTGATAACAATGGCGGAAATCAGTATGCTTATAATCTTGGTGTTGGTTTTGCGGCCAAGCCACACAATTACGGGAGAGTATGGTTTCCATGTTTTGATAATTTTGTCGAACGCAGTAAATACGAGTTCAATATTACTTCCGACACTGCGCGTAGGGCATACTGTAACGGCCAATTAACATCTGATGTAGTTAATGGTCTTAACCGCACAAGGCAGTGGACCATGAATAATGAAATTCCTACTTATCTCGCCAGCGTTTCCGTGGCGCGTTACCGCCAGGTAAATTGGTCGGTGAATACGCTTACCGGCCCAAAGCCAATTGTACTTGCCGGTGCTGCAACCGATACCACGGGAATGAAAAATGGGTTTGTGAATCTAAAGACGTGTATCAACGGGTTCGAGAATTATTACGGTCCTTATAAATGGAACAGGTTTGGGTATTGCCTTGTTCCTTTTAGTTCCGGGGCGATGGAACACGCCACTAATATTTCTTACCCAAAAATAGCGATAGGAAATCTTTTATATGAGGCGGATCTTATGGCACATGAACTTTCGCATCATTGGTGGGGCGATAATATTACCTGTGAAACTCCCGAGGACATGTGGATCAATGAAGGAATGGCCACTTACAGTCAATATATGTTTACCGAATGGAAATATGGGAAGGTAAACTACAACAGCGCGGTTAAAACTTCGCACGACAATCTTCTTCACTTCCTTCATTTAAAGGAAGGCGGCTTTCGAGCTATCTCAGGTATTCCGCACAGCCTTACATACGGCGATCATGTGTACAAAAAAGGTGCGGATGTTGCCCACACCTTGCGCGGTTATATGGGCGACACGGCCTTCTTTAATGCAATTAAATACACCATGCTTCAAAACCAGTATAAAAGTATAAATAGTCTGCAGCTGCGTGATCTTATGCAAACCGCAAGCGGGCAAAACCTTACCGACTTTTTTAATAACTGGGTTTTAGCGGGCGGCTGGCCACACTTTGCAATTGATTCTGTAAAATATGTTACAGTGGGAACCGCCAGTGTAAATGCAATTGTTTCATTAAAACAAAAAACATTTGGCGCCCCGGCTTTATATTCCAACGTGCCTTTGGAAATTAGCTTTTTTAAAAACGACTGGAGCCGGGTGGTACGCAAAGTCCTGATGTCAGGGGCGTCTGCTACATTCACCGTTAACATTCCTTATAGTGCTTCGTATGCTGCGTTAAATTACGACAGTAAAATAAGCGATGCTACTTCATCAGACAGCAAAGTAATTAAAACGGCTACTAACATTAACTGGATACTCGGAAAAGTATATACTCAGGTTACGAATAAAGGAGCAGATTCTTCCCGGGTTAGAATTATTCATAACTACGTGAAGCCTGATCCATTTAAAAGCAATCCGCAAAACCATCGTCTGTCGGATCAGCAATACTGGGATGTGGAAGGGATTTTATCTCCCGGGTTCCATTCAAAAATTACTTTTTATTATGATGGTAATAAATCTCTTGGAGGAACTTACTCATACCTGGATACGCTTCTTGCAAAAATTAACGGCGACAGTATCCGGGTTTTTTACCGCGCAAACGCTGCGGCAGACTGGCAGCTTGTAAAACACTGCGTGGTAGTAAATAGCGGGCTGAGAAATGGGTTTATTGTTGTGGATACAATGAAACTCGGACAATACACGTTTGGCAATTCAACAGACACGGCAACGATTAATTCTGTTAAAAGAAATGCGAACGTTTACCGAAGTGCAAAGCTCTATCCAAATCCTGCTAAAACAAGTTTCAAAGTAGAGTTTGAACAACTTCCTGCGCCAGGCTCAGTAATGACAATAACCGATGTGTCCGGTAAGATTGTCCTGTCAAAAGCAATTACGGAAAAATTAAATAGCGTGGAGGTTGGGAGTTTTTCAAAAGGAACTTATCTTGTTAAGCTGGAAGAGAGGGGAAGAATTCTTTATTCAGAAAAAATTCTGGTTGAGTAAATGCCAGCAACCGCCAGTTAAATGGATATCAGGAAGAACCTCCCGGTAATATTTCTTTTTTGCATTTGCGTGTTTTGTCTCGTTCTTGCCCGGAACAAGCCAGTGGGCGATTTTGGGAATTATTATTATGGAAGTAAAATTTTTTCCAAAACCGGAAGCGCACTAAGTTTATACAGTGATATTCATCAATTCAATGAACAGATAAAAATTTTTGGCGAGAAAAATTTCTTTGAAAATTACATCCCGGTTCCGCCCTTCAGCATTATTCTGTATTACCCTTTTATCTTTTTTAAGTGTTCAACAGCAAAACTAGTGTTCAATATTCTGGGCGCTTTGCTGATTTGTTTTTCTACACGGCGGTTTTTAAGACTTGAAAGTAAGAGTGGGTATCCATACGCATTTGCCATTTTTGCCCTCTTGCTCCCCCTTTTCAACAATATGGTTCAGGGACAATCTTACACCATTATTGCAGCATTACTCCTTGAGATTTACATTGCCAGGCAGAAAGGACGGCATGTCCTGATTGGATGTCTAATCGCATTGATTTTTCATATCAAATTATTTCCCGCTTTTATTCTCTTTTATTTTATTGTAAAAAAAGAATTTAAAGTGGTGTTGTGGAGTTTGCTCATGATAGTTTTACTTTTAGTCATAACGGTTTCCGTAGTGGGAGGGGGAGTCGTAACTCATTATTTTGAGGAGATAGTGCCGAGGTTATTTAAAAATGAAATTGTAGATCCATTTTATGCGGGACATCAAAGTCTGCACGTTTTTTTGACCAATGTGTTTTGTTACGACGGGCTTTCTAATCCTTACCCACTTGTTAATATGCCGGCTGTGGCAGCTGTTATAGAAGGGGTCGTTGTAGGACTTCTGTTATATTTAAGCGCGGCAATTATAAAATGGCGGGACGAGTGCGTTACCTACGGCATGTTTTCTTTTCTAATAATCGTTATCAATAAATATATACCTTCTTATTCCCTGTTAATTCTATTCCCTTTTATTTTAAGTGTATTCAACCTCAGAAAATCTTTTCTTATTTTGGTTCTGCTCACCCTTGCCTGCAATTTACCTATGTCCTGGTTTGCCGGCAGCAATAGCGTGGTAATGTTTTCAAGAGCTATTATATTACTATCGGTTTATAGTATCGTGGTTTTTGAATTTAAGCCTGTTGTGAATTATTTAAAACTTACCGCGGTTATTTTTATTGTCGTGCTGAGTATGCTTTTAACGGTTGATGAAAGGGAGGAATTTTATGTAAAAGACACTAACCGAAAAGGTGTTTACTATTCCCTTGACATAGAAGGAAACCAGCTTTTATTAAAGAGATGTATGGGTAGTACAGATTACATTGAGGAGCTTCCCTTTCCCGGTGTTATCCGGTCAGTTCAGTCAATTGCCTCACATCCTCTATTAAATTCCAAAAAAGAAAATGTGAAAAATATTTTTTTAATTAATCAAAATACGCTGGTGTATCTGAGCGACATTAACCAGGGTGTAGGGATGCTGAAGCCGCGTATCCGGCAATTACGATAGAGGAGTCTAATGATCGGTCATAAGAGCATAAGAAAATTTCTTTTTTCGCTACCCAATATTGGCAGAGGTATTGGTGCCATGGCTTTTAATGCCGTTCTTTTTTTTATTTTGAATAAAACCGGCGATCATGAATTGCTGTATAATTACTCGTGGATACTGGTTTTGACTAGCCTGTTTGTTACTTTCACGGGCTGGGGGCTCCGGGATTATTTTGTTAAGGAATACATTAAAAATACACCGGATTCACCAACGCTGTTTTCAGAAATAGTATCCGGTAAAGCTGTGTTATTGGGATTAAGTGCGCTGCTAATCTGTTTTACAGGATGGACCTGGACCTTTAAAATCTTCCTGATAGCCCTTGTGGCGGTGCGCACTTTATTAGCCGTTTATGATCCGCTTATTCTTTTGAAAGGTAAGACACTCCACCTTTTCATATTCGAATCTTTTTTATATACATCCACGATAATACTCTTTGTTTTCTTTCTTCCTCTCCGGGGCATGGCTGTTCAGGCGCTGCTACTTTGCGAAGCATTCAGAGCCCTGGCTGCAATCCTGCTTGTCAGAGACACGGGCCTTGTTAGGGTGTCGCTTCGAAGTGCGTTGCGTTTATTGTATGAAACCAAATTTTATTTCGCGATTGCGCTGTTCAGTCTTTTTATGTCGCGCGGCGATGTTTATATTATGGGAACCTATCATAAAAATTCGTTTGCATACTATAGTATTATTTTAAACCTGGTGTCAGTTTCACAAATTATAATTTCTTCTGTTTATAATAACACTATTAAAGCTGTCTTTAGGTTGGCGTCCAATAAGGCTCAAGCGGCGCTGGACAAATTAATGCTTCAGTTTATTATACTAAGCGTTCTTTCGGTGTCGTGTATTATTGGATTTGCAATCTTCATTTATCACATTCCGCTTGATTACAGTTTTTCCGGCTTATTGCTGGTAAGTATGTTCTTTTACTGTATTACTGTTAAGCAGCTGTTTATTTTAAATCATCTTAACAAGCTTAATTATTTTTTAATTGCTGCTATTCTTGCGGCGCTTGTTAACGTTGTCTTTAGCATTTTATTAGTACCATCTTATCAAATGCATGGAGCTATGGTGGCAAACGTATCAGGAACAATCGCGTTGGTGACGACTATTAAATTTCTGCTGGTGAGAAATAAGGCAATACTGGCATAAAACACCATTCAATTAACAAAATCGCTGAAATTTATTCATTAAATTCGGGAATGCTTACTGTGTTGCTTTTTAACCCCCGCTCCGCTAAATCAAAGCCCCGCATTCCTAACAGTATACTGCAGGTAGCCGCGAGTATTCATAGCAAGCATAATTATTTTATTGTAGACGGAAACATGGAAACGGATCCGTTCGAAAAAATAAAAGATTATTTCTCAAAAAATAAAATTGATGTATTTGGGTGCACTGTAATGCCAGGCCCACAGTTAAAGCAGGCCGTAACAGTATCCAAACAGATCCGGTCTCTTTTTCCAGCAACCAAAATAGTTTGGGGCGGTTATTTTCCTTCAAACCAACCGCAGGTAACTCTGGAATCCGGATTCGTGGATGTTGTCGTAAATGGCATGGGGGATATTTGTTTTCCTCAGTTGCTTAAGGCGTTTGAAACGGGAGGGTCATTACACGACATTCCGAATATAATTTATAAAAAGGAGAATGCCCTGGTTAACAACATTAAAGACGGCATTTATGATTTAAATGAATTACCCCCCCTTCCATACAAAGAATTGGACCGGTTTTATCCGGTTAAAAATTATCTTGGGAAAACGTATCTCGGCTCCGAAACCATTGCTTATCACAGCAGTTTCGGATGTCCTTTCACATGTTCATTCTGCGGAATAGTTCCTATTTATAATGGCCGATGGAAAGCGAGGTCGGCCCAGGGTATTTACGAGGATATTAAATTCATTAAAAATAATTATGGCGGAAACGCGATAGAGTTCCACGATAATAATTTTTTTGTTTCTGAAAAGCGCACGGTTGAATTCAGTCAGCTTATTCGCACGGAGGATATGACCTGGTGGGGTGAAGCGAGGATTGATACGATGGATAAGTACAAGGACGAGTCGCTCGCATTAATAAGGGAAGCCGGTTGTAAAATGATATTCTTCGGGGCCGAAACGGGAAATGATGCAGTGTTAAAACAAATGGATAAAGGCGGCACGCAAACAGGAGAACAGGTGTTAAAGTTTGCTGAACGCATCGCAAAATTTGATATTATCCCCGAATATTCTTTTGTGCTTGGCTTGCCGGGTAAAAGTGAGGAGGCAGTGAACCGCCAGATCGACGAAGATATTGCATTTATAAAAAAAATCAAGGGCGCTAATCCGAGAACAGAGATAATTATATACGTGTACAGCCCGGTTCCAACAGAAAAGTCTGAACTGTATAAACAAATTGTGAGTTCGGGGTTTACTTTTCCTAAAGTCCTCGAAGACTGGATCTCACCGGTGTGGGAAAATTTTGATTTGCGAAAAAACCCCCTCACACCATGGTTAAAGCCGTACATGATTGATAAAATCCGAAATTTTGAAACTGTACTCAATGGCTATTTTCCAACCGTTTCTGATATTCGATTTACCCCTTACAAGAAAAAGATTTTAAAACTATACAGTGCGCCCAGGTATAAAACGGGTTTTTACGATTTTCCAATAGGAATCAAAGCGCTGCAAAAGATGTGGCGGTACAGGCAACCCGAGATAGAAGGATTTTAATGTTTAACACCCTTAATAAACATTACACTAATGTTGTGGTGAAACCATTTCTGAAATGGTATTTGAAAAAGCCGCGTGGGTATAAGCATGGGAATCTTACTTTAAAAATTTATCCCGGTGTTTTTCATCCTGCTTATTTTTTCAGCACTTTGTTTTTTTCTGATTATCTCAATACGCTTGAACTTAAAAATAAAATGTTTTGTGAAGTGGGAGCCGGCTCTGCATTGATTAGCTTCCGGGCTTTAGAAAAAGGTGCGCGGGTTGTAGCACTTGAATTAAGCGAAGTGGCTATTAAAGGAATAAAAGAAAACATACAGGCTAATGAACTGGATTCTTCGAAAATTACTGTCGTTCATTCCGATCTTTTTGATTCGATTCCTTCAAAGCAGTTTGATGTTGTATTTATCAATCCTCCTTATTTTTTTAAGGATATAACTGATGTCGGGAGCCTTGCGTGGAACTGCGGGACCAATGGACAATATTTTAGTAAGCTGTTTACGCAGTTAGGTGATTATGTCCATGAGAAATCGGACATCTATTTAACGCTTGCAGAAAACTGCGAAATAGAAAGGATAAGTGATATTGGGAATAAGAGTGGGTGGTATCTTATGTGTGAACAGGAAAAAAAAATAAAGTGGGAAAAAAACTTTATCTTTAAATTAAATCGAAAATAGTTGGAAGGATCAGCAAATAGGCAGTTAGAACACCAGGGGAAGTTGTCATCAGTTTATCAGGTGTTGTGTTATTTCGATGTATTTGATTATCCTGTTACTTGCAGTGAGATTGTAAAATATTGTTCGGAAGAAATGGATGAAAGAACCGCAACTCTCTCTCTTGAAGAATTAATTAGGATTGAAAAAATTCATTATCAGCGCGGGTATTATTATCTTGCTGCATCTTCTGCCGGTTGCATAGAAAAACGGCTGGCAGGTGAAAAATTGCTCGCGAAAAAGCTTAGCACCATTAAAAAATACGCAAAGCTCGTAAGTGGTTTTCCTTTCGTGAGGGCCGCATTTATCTCGGGCTCGGTGTCCAAAGGGGTGTTAAGTGCCACGGGAGACGTTGATTATTTTATTGTTTCTGAAAAAGGCCGCGTATGGATCTGCAGGACACTTTTAATCCTTTTTAAGAAGATCGTACTTTTAAATTCTAAAAAGTATTTCTGCGTCAATTATTTTGTAGATAGTGGTGGCATGAATGTGCCTGACAGTAATTTATTTGTTGCTACTGAAATAAAAACGCTCGTACCGGTGTTTACAAATGAAACTGCGTTGGAATTTATAAGCAAAAATGACTGGATCGATAAGATGTTCCCCAATAGCAAAGGAATTAACCCGGCGCTCCTGATTCAAGAAAAAAATAAACCTGTTTTAAGTAAACTGATTGAAACTTTATTTTCTTCCGGGCTGGGAGAGAGGGTGGACGATTATTTTTTTAAGAAGACACTTTTAAGATGGCGTAAAAAATTCCCGCATTTCGATCAAAGCCAATTTGATTTAAACATGCGGTCCTATAAAAGCGTAAGTAAACATCACCCTCAGGGAAATCAGTCCAAGGTTCTAAACGGGCTCGAATTACGAATGAGCCAGCTTCATTCCTGATCAATGCGGATACTCATTACACATTCATATTTTATAAGACTCGATCTTAAGCAACTAAGTTCTGAAACACCATACCCCCCACTGGCCACTTTGTATGTTGCGTCCTTCCTTAGGGCCAATGGTCACGAAATAAAAATAGCGGATCTGCAATTCGCCCATTCACCAAATGCAATCGATCCCTTCTTAACTGAATTCAAACCTGACGTGTTGGTTATTTATGACGATGGTTTTAATTATCTTACTAAAATGTGTCTCACCAACATGCGTGAGGCTGCGTTTGCCATGCAAAAGCTGGCGCGAGAAAAAAACATTCCCGTAATTGTTTCCAGTTCTGATGCTACCGACCATATTTTGGAATATTGCAATCAGGGAGCTGATTATGTAATAATCGGTGAAGCGGAAATTACCTTAAAAGAGCTGGTTGAAAAATTAGATTCAAAAAATCCCAGTAAAGAGATAAACGGTCTTGCTTTTGTGGAAAACGGAAAAGTAATAAAAACAGCTCCCAGGCAGGTAAGCCGCGACCTGGATCTTTTTCCTAAGCCAGCGTGGGATCTGATTGATATTGAACCCTACAAAAAAATATGGATCAACAGGCATGGGTACTTCTCTTTAAATTTTGTCACTACCCGTGGCTGCCCTTACAAGTGCAATTGGTGCGCAAAACCCATATATGGCAACCGGTATAATTCGCACTCACCTCAATATGTTGTTGAGATGATAAAGGAAGCGTATTCGCGTTTTAAATTTGATCACATCTGGTTTGCTGATGATATTTTTGGATTAAAGCCGGGATGGCTGAACGAGTTTGCTTCCCTCATAAAAAAAGAAGGCATTAAAATCCGGTATAAAATTCAGAGTCGGGCCGATCTTCTCCTTGAGGAGGAAAATATAAAGCACCTTGCACAAAGCGGTTGTCAGACAGTCTGGCTGGGAGCTGAAAGCGGGTCACAAAAAATTCTTGACGCCATGGATAAGGGGATTAAGGTGGATGAAATCCGACGTGCTGTTCATCTCTTAAAGCAACATAAAATACAAGCAGGTTTGTTCTTGCAGTTTGGCTATCCTGGTGAGAACGCCGATGACCTAAAACGAACTGTCGACATGGTTAAAGAATTGGTTCCCGATGACATTGGGATATCTGTTTCCTATCCCTTGCCTGGAACCGGTTTCTACGAAAGGGTAAAGGAACAATTGCCAAATAAAAGCAACTGGACCGACAGTGACGATCTTCAGCTGATGTTTAAAAATACTTATTCGGCCGACTTCTATAAACATCTTCATCGTTACGTACACAATACTTATAGGGCCCAGCAGGCAATCAATCTTTTAAGGAAAGGTCAATTTGGTAATTACCGGCGCATTGCATTGTGGCCTTATTATAAATTAAAAAGTTACAGAGAAAAATATTATTTAAACAAACTCGAACCCGTTGCCGCAAGCTTTCTTTAATAATTATGCGCTTGAGTATGACGCTCATTTTTCGGAAACACTTGTGGGTCGGGCGCAGCGACAATTGGTGCACAACTATTTGGATAAAGTGATTTTACCCGAAATGTCGGTTCTTGAAATAAATTGTGGTACAGGTGTTGATGCTTTGTTTCTTGCGGAAAGATGCTCTGACTTGCTTTGTACCGATTTATCGGAGAAGATGGTAGAAGTCACAAAGCACAAAACACAATTGCTGGAAAATTGCATGGTTAAACAAGCTTCAATACAGGATCTGGACAAAGCCGTCAATAAAATAACGCAGGTTATTTTTTCAAATTTCGGCGGCTTAAATTGCCTTGATAAACCAGAGATTTTAAATTTCACAAAGACCTGTTCCGCGCTCACTCAAAGTGGTTCGCAGATGGTATTTGTAATTATGGGAACAAAGTGTATCTGGGAAAATTTCTATTTTATACTCAAAGGTGATTTTACAAAAGCGTTTAGACGCAAGCAAAATGAAGGGGTTAAAACCGGTAGTGCCCAGGAAGAGTTTATTGTTCAGTATTATACTCCGGGTGAAATAAAAGATTTTTTCAAAACGGATTTTATCTGTATGAATACAAAACCCATTGGTTTATTTTTGCCACCGTCCTATTTGAATTCGTTTTTTAAAAACCGTCCATTGCTTTTTTCTTTTTTCTCGGGGCTTGATCAGCTTTTTTCCAGATTTTCCTTTTTCTCCAATTATGCGGATCATTATTTAATTCATCTTGAACGAAAATGATTTTATTAACGCACGGATATTTCCTGGAAGAAGATGCAAAGGAGCAGTTAATTATGAAGCCCTATGCTCCTTTGGGAATTCTTTATATCTCGGCTTACCTGGATGAGAAAGGGATTGAAAACACTGTGTTTGACTCTACTTTTTCAAGCATCGAAAATCTTAAAAAGGAAATAAAAAGTTGCAGGCCTGATATTGTCGCGCTCTACACAAATTTAATGACGAAATTAAACGTCCTTAAAATTGTTTCCTTTATTAAACGGGAAGCAAAGGAAATTAAAGTAATTTTGGGCGGACCTGAAATTCGGTATTATTCTGAAGATTATTTGTTGCACGGTGCAGACATGGTGGTGATTGGTGAAGGTGAGGAAACAATGGCGGAAATCGGCAGCTACTTTTCTTTAAATAAGTGCCTTCCTGCTAACTGTACTGGCACTGCGTTTATGGAGGATGGTAAAATGATAACGAACCCAGAAAGGAATCTTATAAAGGACATTAATAACCTTCCGTTTCCGAATCGAAAAAAAATCAACCTCGATTTATACTTAAATACGTGGAAGAAATATCACGGAAAAAGTATGGTGTCGGTAAGTACAATGCGGGGTTGTCCTTATACCTGCAAATGGTGCAGCCGGGCCGTTTATGGCGGCACTTACCGGCGACGCAGTCCGGAAAAAGTAGTGGAAGAGTTCCGGTACCTGAAAGAACATTACAATCCTGAAGCAGTTTGGTTTGTTGACGATGTTTTTACAATCAGCCATAAATGGTTGAAGGAATTCACATCCCTTGTCAAAGATAAAAATGTAATGATTCCGTATGAGATCATAACCCGTGCCGACCGCATGAATGAAGAGGTGCTTGGCATGTTAAAGGAAAGCGGTTGTTTCAGGATCTGGGTTGGTGCGGAAAGTGGATCGCAACGGATCATAGACGCAATGGACCGTCGGGTAGATGTAAACAAAGTGAGGGAAATGATTATTCTTTCCAAAAAATACGGAATAGAAGCCGGAACATTTATTATGCTGGGCTATCCGGGTGAAACCAAAAAAGATATCCGTCAAACCATTCATCATTTGCAGGTTTCAAAGCCTGATCATTATACGGTAACTTTGGCTTATCCAATTAAAGGAACACCCTTATATAACGAAACCAGGGAAACTATTTCGGGGGGAGGTAATTTTTCTGAAAGTACCGACCGCGACCTTGATTTCAAAAGAACACATTCCACACGGTATTATCAGTATGCGCTGCGCTGGGTTCATAATGCAGTAATGTACGATAAAGAAAACTTCAGTATCCGTAAATTGAAATATGCTTTCAAATCAGGCGTGGCCCGCATTTTAATGAAGTTTGCCTGATAAAAGTTGTCGGCACATTCCTTTCTTAATGTGCTAATTAAGCGTTAAATTTGATCGGAAATGAAAATTAAAATACTCGTCTGCATTTATACTATTTATCAGCTGAGTTTTTTTCTTTTGCTCTGTTCGTCATTTAGCGCGTTTTCTCAGGAAAAGAAAAAGAAGGACGATGAGTTTGATATAAGAAATTATAAGCTTGAGCCGGCCGATCGTTTAATAATTGAAATAAATCATACTTCCTGGTTGGGATACCCTTCCACTATCAAAACCAAACTCCCGAGTGTTGGAATGAATATCGCGCTGATGTTTGACAAACCAATTGGTAACTCAAACTTTTGTTTTGGTTATGGCATTGGTTTTTTCAGTCATAATTTTCACAGCAACGCTGATTTTGTATATGTAAAAGACACAATCAACAATAGCTTTACCACCCGGTTGGAACCTTTTACGCGCGCAGTATCTTTAAACAGGTATGCCGAAAAAATTCTGGAAATTCCTATTGAGCTACGTTTCCGAACAAAAACTGACCGACAGTTTAAAATTCATGTAGGAGGTAAAATTGGGTATGTTGTAAATAATTTCCGTTCGATACGGGATAATGACGGGAAAATCCGCTTGTACGATATTAAAAATGTTAACCCTTTGAGATATGGTGTAAATTTCAGAATCGGATTCGAGCAATTTGCCATTAGTGCTACCTATTACCTGAGCGAAGTGTTTAATAAAAATAAAGGGCCAGGCGACATTCATCCTTTTGCAATAGGTCTGGCCATTATACCTTACTGATGTTTGAAGGGGTTGATGTAAAAGCGGTGTTAATCCGGCAGCGTTTAAAAATGCGCAAAGCAGAGGATAATCTAATAGACCAGGTGGGCCAGATCCTTCATGATAACACATTTAATAAAAAAAACGTCCTTGAAAACCTTAAAAATTATAACGCTTCTTTCACCGTAATAAATGAAGATGAAGTTGATAAAGATCTGATTTTTAGTATTTCTGAAATCAAAAAAGTGGCCATTAGTTATCGGTTGCGATTTATAGATACAGTTTTTTATAAACACGAATTGCCGTACGAATGTGTTTTAAAAATAGACTATTTGAACAGTACTTATAAAAAGGAAGTGCAAGGGCTGAAAGTGCTAAGCACCGGAAAATTCTTAAAAAACAAAAATTCTACTGATCCTGCTCTCCTATTCTCGCCGACAAACCTCGGAAATTATTATCTCCTTCATGACTGGGGTAAGCCGTTGAAATGGAGCCGCGCCATTTCTAACTGGCCTCTAAGAAACATTGAAACTCTTTTTTTAACTTTGATTATTACTACACTTATCATCACGTTGTGTCTGCCAACCTATTTGATCACTCTTGACCGTAAAGCCACTTACTGGTGCGCTTACAGAATAGGAGTATTTTTCCACCTGTTTATTTTCAACATGGGTGTTACGGCATATATAACCTTTGCCTTTTCTAAAAACTTGAGTACCGGAATCTGGAACAGTGAAAAAGATTTTGGGTAATCAGCTTAAACCGTCTCCCATTATTTTTACGGTAAGATTGTTCATGTTGCTGTTTAATTTCAGCTGACAGGACAGACGCGAAGTAGGGGTAATATTTGGCAAGGTGTCCAGCATCGCATATTCATCATCGGTGATCTCCGGCAAGTTGTTAATGCCGTTAATTACCTCTACGTGGCAAGTAGCGCAAAGTGCCATGCCTCCGCATGTTGCCATTATATCAAACTCACTGGCTTTTAAAAACTCCATCAGGCTTAAGCCCATTTCGGTAGGCGCGTCCAGCCAGGTTATGGAGTTGTCGGGGTTTTGTATATTAATTCTAATATCGCTCATAGCTGATTTTATTTTTTTTCTTCACAGAGTTCAACAAGTATGCCATTCGTTGATTTGGGGTGAAGGAAACAAATTCTCTTGTTGTCAGCGCCGTCCTTTGGTTGCATATTAATGAGTTCAAAACCTTCTCCTTTTAATCTCTCCATTTCAGTATCAATATTATCTACTTCATACGCAATATGATGAATGCCTTCTCCTTTTTTCTCTATGAATTTTGCTATCGCGCTTTTTTCATTCGTTGCTTCCAGCAGCTCGATCTTGGTTTCGCCGAGCATAAAGAAAGAAGTACTCACGCCTTCACTTTCTACAACTTCGACTTTATAATGCTCTTTCCCAAAAAGTTTTTTAAACAATTCGTTGCTTTCATTTATGTTTTTAACCGCAATACCGATATGCTCAATTTTTTTTATCATATATTATCTTTTTTAAAAAACTCAACAGGCGTAATATTTACAAAGCCTTCGTTCGTGCCAGGTGTTAGCGTTATTTCATTAATCGGACCTAATACTACAGGTAGGTTGCTTTTATAAAAATGAAGATCTTTTTCAAATGCTCCTTTGATGTTTACCGCTTTGATATAATTCTCAGTATTCCATTTCTTCCCGCTTTCGTACCGGATGTCAATTGGTTTGGATGGGAGCTGAGGTATTTCGGCAAAATACCCGTCTTTAACCACGCAACTCCGTAAAAAGGAATTTTGTGTAAAAAGGCAAACAATCACATCTTCGCCTGAGTTGTTTTTAATACTCAGATTTTTATCGGATCCCCTTAAAAATTGTTGTGAACCAAAATATTCATCGTAAGGGGTTTCGCCATTTTTTAATTCTGTGTAAACCGCAACCTTACTGATATTGTCTGTTGCTCCCCCATTATGTGAAGGTGTTGCAAAGTGAATAACGAACAGGAATAGAGCTACAGCAAGCGGTGTGGCAAACAGGATATATTTGTACTCATTGTAATTGCTTTTAAGATTCGCGTGCTCCGCGCGTGCATTCCTTACTTTTTCATATTTCTTGATATGCTCGTTATAATATTGCCTTCGTTTTAATTCTTTTTCCTCGAACGTCCAGTTCTTTGTTTTATGCTGCTGGTTATTTTTTAAAGATTCGTAATGAAACTTTAACCGAAGGTCGTAGGAAGATTTACGCGAAGGGTTACTAAGCGTTTCATAGGCGCGTAAAATTTTTTTAAATTCTTCCTGGCCATCAGGATTTTTGTCTGGATGAAATAATTTAGCGAGGCTCCTGAATGCAGTTTTTATTTCAATTGCGGTGGCGCTCGGTTTAATGCCTAATATGTCGTAATAGTTGGTCAACAGTTTTACAACTTAATGCAAACGTTTTTAGGTTCGGTAAAAAAGTCAAGAGCCTCGAAACCCCCTTCGCGCCCAACTCCGCTGGCTTTAACACCGCCAAAAGGCGTCCGCAAATCGCGCAGAAGCCAGCAATTTATCCAAACAATTCCTGCGTGAATGTTATTTGCAATCCGGTGAGCACGGGTTAAATCCTGAGTCCATACCACGCTGGCAAGTCCGTAAATAGTGGAGTTAGCCATATCAAGGACTTCTTCTTCTGTGTCAAAAGGCATTATGGTAACAACGGGACCAAAAATTTCCTCCTGATTGGTCCGGCAATCGTGCGGTAAACTTTCAATAATCGTTGGTTCAATATAATAGCCGTTACTAAAATCTCCACCCATCTTAACTGCATTTCCGCCGCATAAAACTTTTCCGCCTTCAGTTTTTGCAAGTTCAATGTAATTGAGTATTTTTTCGAAATGTGATTTGGAAACAATTGCACCCACCTTTGTTTTTTCATCACGCGGATCGCCAACCACTAATGCTTTTGTTCGGGCAATAAAATCGGTTTTAAATCGCTCATATAGTTTTCGTTCAACGAATATCCGCGATCCGCAAAGGCAGATCTGGCCCTGGTTGGCGAAGGATGACAATAAAGTTGTTGAGAGCATTTTTTCATAGTCGCAATCTGCGAAAATGAGATTGGGGTTTTTTCCGCCAAGCTCAAGAGATAATTTTTTAAACATCGGGGCGGCGATTGCAGCAATGTGTTTTCCGGTGATTGTTCCCCCGGTAAATGAGATCAGCGGAATATCTTTATGACTTACAATGGCATTGCCCACTTTCCCGCCAAGGCCGTGTACAATGTTTAATACACCTGCCGGGAGTCCGGCTTCTATGCATAATTCAGAAAGGAGATAAGCTGTCATGGGAGTTATTTCACTCGGCTTTGCAACTACAGTGCATCCTGCAGCCAATGCAGGGGCGATCTTCCGGCTGAAAAGATACAGGGGAAGGTTCCATGGCGAAATACAACCCGCTACTCCAACAGGTTGTCGCAATGTATAATTGATGGCGTTGTTTTCCATCGAATGGGAATGCGCGGCATAATGAAGGATCCCCGTACCGTAAAAATGAAAATTAGCTGCTGCACGTGGAATATCCACTGTTTTGGCAAGTTTCAATGGCTTACCGTTGTCGATACTTTCGGCCAGCGAAAGCCTGTCAAGATTTTTTTCGATGAGCGAAGCAATTTTTAAAAGGTATTCGGAACGCTTATCTTTTGGCGTTACGCTCCAAGCCGGAAAAGCGTTTTTTGCTGCCACATAAGCCAGCTCCACATCTTTTTCATCACTGTCCGGAATGTAGGAATAAACCTTTCCCGTTGACGGATCAAAATTATCCAGGTATGTTTTAGAAACAGGTTCTACAAGCGCTCCGTTGATGTAATTTTTAATGTGTTGCATATCTTGAATGAGCGAATAAAGATACGAAACTTGACCATGGTTTTGAAATTTAATTTACCTCTGTGGTTTTACGAAAGAGCCTATAACAGTGTTTTTAAAGGGACCTTCACCCAATGAATAAAAGCCAAAGCAGGTTTGATTGGGGTCTGCGAGGCTGTTGATGATGGATTGAAAACCTTGATTCAGTTTTTTCATTTCCTCAAGTATAAGAGCGTATGTTTCGTTATGAATAACTTCCAGTTCAAGGTCTGAGAGAGTGGCCCGGAGTTCAAAGCAAAATTCTATCCGGATAATTTTCATGTTCTCTTCCTGAAAATAAAGCAAAAAGGAATGGATACAGTCTTTAAGAAGAGGAATATTGCTAATACTGGATTGAATATCTTTAGCAAAGATTTTCCTGATGAGTTTGTGGAGGGTATAACAATTTTTCATTTTCTTTAATTTTAAGCCATGAGTAATATGCTTGAAAGTAAAGGTAACGGCAGAATAGGATGAAAGATAATTGGATAATGCCCGGCGCTGGGTATTAATTGCAGAATTCGATTCAAATCATGCTTAATAATAATTTTTAAAACTGTTTCGGTGTTTTTCGCAGAAATTAAAAGCGTATTTGCTTTTTTTACAAGAATCTTTATCTTTATAAAAGAGATTTATGCCGCATATGCAAACAAAAAAGGAAAAGAAGCCCATTAAAACAAGCCTGCCGATCCAAAATCATTTTATCGGAAAATTAAAAGAAGTTATGCCGCAAGGCATTGGTTTGGCGGAAGAGATAGCGGACATGCTGGATGTAAGTATCGACAGTGCTTATCGGCGGATACGCGGAGAAACCGAGCTAACGATTGAAGAAGTTTTCAAACTGGCAAAAAAACACGGCATAAGCGTGGACGAAATTTTCAGTAACGAGAGTGGCGCCGTTACTTTTACATATACTAAGTTAACCGACAGCGTAAATAATTTTGAAAAATACCTGAACGGCATTCTTGGAAGGTTAATAGCACTGAATAAATTCGAGGCCCGCAAGATCTATTATGTAGCGGAAGAAATTCCAATGTTTTATTCTTTTTTTTCAAAGAAGCTTACCGAATTTAAATTATTTTATTGGCAGCGAAGCGTGCTGAATGTCTCAGAATATCAGCAACAAAAATTTGAATACGGATTCGTTCCAAAAAAACTTACGGATATTGCACACCAGTGTTTTACCGAATATCTAAGCATACCCAGCGTTGAAATATGGACTGCGGAAACCGTACTAACCGGGTTAAGACAAATTAAATTTTATTTTGACAGCGGCATTGTTAAACAGGAACAGGCACTGGAGTTGTTGGCAGAATACAGAAGCATGATCGACCTCGTTAAGACAAACGCCGAGAATGGTAGGAAAAACATAAGCGACAAAAATGAAACTTACCAAATGTATAACAGCGAAGTAGTGCTGGGTACAAATTGTATCTATGTTCTGATGGGGGACTCCAGGTTCTCAAATATTTCATTTAACTCGATGAATTCCCTGACCAGCAATAATCCCGAGTTTTGTGAAGAAACCGAGCACTGGATAAGAAACCTTGAAAAGAAGAGTACTCTTATCAGCGGTGTTAGCGAAAAACAGCGATATCAGTTTTTTAGCAGTATGTATAAAAGTATCGACGCGGTTGTTGAAAAAATAAGGGCGTCTTAATTGAAAAAAAAACTTTCCATAATTGGGGGAGGGGCCTGTGCACTAGTCCTTGCAAGTGAAATTGACACAAAACAGTTTGATGTTACTCTTTATGAACGAAACGCTAACCTTGGTCGGAAGTTCCTGGTTGCCGGAGATGGCGGACTGAACATAACGCATTCCGAGAGCAAAGCACAATTTATCAAACGATATACTCCACATGAATTTCTGCAAAGCGCTTTCGATTCATTTTCTAACGAAGATTTAATCACCTGGTTAAACGATCTTGGCATTGAAACATTTACCGGAAGCAGTGGCAGAGTTTTTCCTGACAAAGGAATTAAACCCGCTGAGGTCTTAGCCGTTTTTCTCAAAAAAATAAAAATTAATTCTGTAGTAGTAAAAACCAAACATACCTGGCAGGGCTTCGGTATTAACAATTCACTTTTAGTCGAGCACAACAACCAACTTCTCGAAATAAAAAGTGATGTGATTGTATATTGTCTCGGCGGTGCCAGCTGGCCTGTTACAGGAAGCAAAGGCGATTGGCTTCGCTACTTTGCTGATAAGAATATCAGCGTAAAAGAATTTCAATCCAGCAACTGCGCTTTTAAAATAGTCTGGCCTGAGGATCTTGTTTCAAAGATTGAAGGAAAAGTTCTTAAAAACATCTCTCTCTCATCTGGAAATAAAAAACATGAAGGAGAAATAGTACTGACGAAATTCGGCGTCGAGGGGAGTGGTATTTATCCGCTTAGTCCTGAAATTCGTGATCAGCTGAATGTAACCGGCGCAGCAGATATTACAATTGACCTGAAGCCATCACTCACACCGGATAAAATTATTGAAAAATTAGCTGGCGGCGGAAACAAAAACCTGAGCGATATTTTAAAAAACGTATTAAATTTTACGCAAACGCATATTCAGTTGCTAAAAACATTTATATCAAAAGAAGATTTCCTGGATCATAAAAAGTTAACTGGTCATATCAAGTCTTTCAAATTGACCATTACAGGAATGGCTCCTATTGAGGAAGCTATTTCCACTGTTGGAGGAGTTTCACTTCCCGAAATAAATAAGAATTTTGAACTGAAAAAACTGCCCGGCCACTATGCTATTGGCGAGATGCTCGATTATGATGCCCCAACAGGAGGATACCTTTTGCAATCGTGTTTTACTATGGGAAAATGCCTGGCAGAACATCTTAACAGCAGCAACATATAATTTAATTACAGCATTTTATTTGTTAAAATTGAGATTCGCAGGCGTTTAAAGTATTCACACAGGGTTTATAACTTTTCTATATGGTTATATCTATTGCTTTATATTTGCGACAATAATTAAAATAAAACATGGTGGCTATAAGCGAGTATATATTAAGTGAAGTAAAAAACGGCGTGTTGGTGATTACTATTAACCGCCCCGACAAACTTAACGCGTTAAATAAACAGACAATTGAAGAACTCCACGAAACGCTTGTGGAAGCGGAAAACGAAAACGACATACGCGCTATTATTTTAACCGGCGCCGGTGAAAAAGCTTTTGTTGCAGGGGCAGATATTTCGGAGTTCGCCAATTTTTCGGTTGAACAGGGTAAACAACTTAGCTCGATCGGGCATTTCAAAATATTTAATTTTATTGAAAATTACAGTAAGCCAATTATTGCAGCAGTCAATGGATTTGCTCTTGGCGGCGGTCTTGAGCTGGCGATGGCATGTCACATTCGTGTGGTGAGCGATAACGCGAAAATGGGTTTACCTGAGGTAAGCCTGGGCGTTATTCCTGGTTATGGGGGAACGCAGCGTCTTGCACAATTAGTTGGAAAGGGCAAAGCGTTTGAAATGATTGTAACCGCAGATATGATCACCGCGCCCGATGCATATAAATGGGGCCTGGCTAATTATGTAACCACGCAGCAGGAATTGCTTAATAAGTGTTTTGAAATCACTAATAAAATTTCCTCAAAAAGCCCAACAGCTATTCGCACTGCTATTAAAGTAATCAATGCAGGCTATAACAATAACCTGAACGGTTATGAAGTGGAAATCGAAGAATTCGGAAAATCCTTTGGCACGAACGACTTTAAAGAAGGCGTTGGCGCATTTTTAGAGAAGCGCAAGGCTAATTTTAAGGGAGAATTCAAATAATTTCCTTTTAAAAAATCAGTATCTTTGGGCATTGAAAAATTTCACCCGATACTTTTTTATAACTCTGCTTTTTTCATTTGCGTTACTTTATAGTGCCGACGTAAGTGCGCAGTGCGCCATGTGCAAACAGGCCGCAGAAAGTTCCATGAGATCAAATCCTAATTCGATGGTGCGTAGTTTAAACTCTGGAATTCTTTACCTGATGGCTGTTCCTTATATTATGATTTGTTTTATTTTCAGGAAACAAATTGCGCAATTATTCAGGAAGTTATTAAAAAAAGCCTCTCAACCCAAGGCGCAGTAGTTGTTTCGACGAAATACGAATTCCCTCGGTTAAACCTAACCTTTACTCAAACCAATTTATTCGCCTTGCTTTAACGCCACTTTAAATAGGCGGTTACTCCCTTTCACTAAAGCGTTCATTTTATTAAATATTGTAAAGGTACTTTTGAATCGGATAAAAAAATAAAATGAAAAATTTAAAAATAACTTTAGTTCTGTTTCTTGCAATAGTACTTAACGCGAATAAACTTTCAGCCTGTCACGGCCAGAATCTTCTTAATTATAATGTAAGCGTGGGCGCTTCTGGTGTAACAATTAATGCCAACTCCGATCCTGCAACCTGTGGCTGCGGACCATACTGGCTTCAAACAGAAATATCCTGTTCGCCGGCTTTTATTGGCACACAGCCAAGTTGTTTAACTCAGAAGCTTGCTTTCTGGAATCAGGCAGGAACTTCTTACGTAAGTTTTCCTTACTTCAATTCCCTGCTAAATGTTCCTAACTACACACAGGCAAACAACTGGCCAGATAATTGCTCGCTAGAACCCTTCAATCCTAACTTTATTCCTTTCTCCGGTCTTTGTCCAGGTAAAGTATATTATATCCGCTCCCGTGAAATGGTGATGAATCCTCCCTTTGGAAACTCTGGCACTCCTTTCCCTTCTTATGGCACATGGACATCTGTTCAATCTTTTACGGTTCCGGGAAATCCTGCGCCTCCGGGCACAGGCGGAACAATTACTTTAAATTTATCAGCAGCTCCGCCAACTATTTTTTGCGGTGGCGGCGTAAGCTTGAATGCTTACTGGACAGGAAGTTGCAATCCCGGCGGATGTGGTCCGGGTTTTCCTACCTGCGAAGCAAATATGACCATCACACCAACTTACAGCTGGTCATCTTCTAATCCGGTTACGCCGTTGGGATACCCCATGAATACTAGTTTCCTGACTGGTTCAGTTACTACACTTAATATTCCAAGTTTAACATCCACAACAACATTTTCAGTATGGCTCGTTAACATTATTACAACGTCGTCGGGTACAACTGCATCGTATCCAAATTCAAGCAACACTGCCTCAAGCGTGGTGGCGGGCCCTACCACAATTTTTTCTCAGGCGATGAATAACAACTGTATGTCGGCCTCAGTGCCGTGTATCTTAATTCAACCAGGTGTTGTTACTGTTAACGTAATAAATAACTTACCAGCAGCCAACGTTACCGTAACACCCAATACCTGTTTGAGTTCTCCTACTTTTACATTCACTGATTCTAATGGTATGCCAGGTATGACATATAACTGGAACTATGGAGACGGCTCTCCTAATGGAGTGACTAACCTTGCAATTCACACGTATGGTG
This sequence comes from Bacteroidota bacterium, assembly GCA_013816895.1. Taxonomy (GTDB): domain Bacteria; phylum Bacteroidota; class Bacteroidia; order B-17B0; family Aurantibacillaceae; genus Aurantibacillus. The sequence continues at coordinate 17,547 of JACDDR010000016.1, read as the reverse complement.
CAGCCGGTATTTATACAGTAACATTTACAAAAAGTGGTGGCGCGAGTTGTGCCCCTCTTATTACAACATTTACCGTGGAAGTATATCCAAATCCAACCAGTAACCTAACAGTTAACTCACCCGTATGTATTGGAGGAATAGCCTCCTTCACAAATACGCAAACTAACGCTTCGGTGTTTGCGTGGAGTGGTCCGGGAAGTTTTACTTCATCTGCTCAGAATCCGGTAATAAATAATATGACTCCGGCTTTAGCAGGTGTTTATAGCTGTACCACAACTAGTAGTAACGGTTGTGCTGTGGTTGCGAGCGTAAATCCCGCAAGCTACCAGGCAACTCTTAACGCAACATCCAATGGACCTGTTTGTGCAGGTACAACATTAAGTCTTTCTGCAAGTGGTGCAGGAAGTTATGCATGGAGCGGCCCAGGATTTAGTTCTACGTTACAAAATCCTGTCATGGGTTCAACAACAGCAACAACAACCGGTAACTATTATGTGACCGCAACCCTTAGCGGTAATTGTCTTGCGAACGCAGTTGTTCCTGTGCAGATTAACACAGTGTCCGTAAGTGCCTATAACAACGGTCCGGTTTGCGCAGGAAATAGTATTGGTTTAACAGCTACCGGAAATGGATCATTCTCGTGGGCTGGGCCTAATGGTTTTTCTTCCAATCTTCAAAATCCTCTGGTGCCGGGCGCCCTCACTGGTGGTGTGTATACGGTGACTGTAGTTAGTCCGCAAGGATGCGTGGCTACAGCTACTACCCTTGTTATTGTTCAGGCACCTAAAGTTTTAAATCCTAAATACACATCAACCTTATGTGAAGGTGGAGCTATTTATTTTGAAGCATTGGACGGAAGCGGAACATTTTATTCCTGGACCGGCCCTAATGGTTACTACTCACCAAATGCCAACACCGTTTTACAGGATGCCACTCCATCAAATAGTGGAACCTATACCCTAACAATTATAAACTCTTACAGTTGCATGGCTCAGGCAAAGGTGCAGGTGACTGTGAGACCAAAGCCAAACCTGGATATTGATATGTCTCGCGCTGTGGCAGGGTGCGCGCCGTTATGCAATGTTGAATTTATTGCCAAAACAGGAGCAAATATTATTGACTACACATGGTCCTTAGGAAACGGAACTACCAATACCACATCGAATCCAAAGAATCTTTGCTATAACTCAGCCGGAATGTATTCAATTACCGCTGTTGGAAAAGACATCAATGGCTGCGAAGCAAAAGTGACTAAAATTCTGGAGGTGTATCCTGTGCCCGTTGCCGACTTTACTTATACCACCGGACTTTCCTGGGTTAATTCAGAAACAGAGTTTACGGATCATACGACAGGTGCTAATGTAAGCAACTGGCATTGGTCTTTCGGTATGGGCCCGGATGTAACTTCAAGCAATCAAAACCCTACATATTCTTACCAGGATACAGGAACGTACAATGTTACCTTCAGGGTTAAAAGTGATAAGGGCTGCGAAAATACAATTGTAAAAAAAGTACGGATAAATGATGATATGGGAATTTTTGTGCCGAATGCATTTACGCCCAATGGTGATGGAAGCAACGATGTGTTCATGGCAGTATCTAATAATATTTCAAAATTTGAAATACTTATTTTTGACAGATGGGGTACCATGGTATTCCAGTCGAGCGATATTAAAAAAGGGTGGGACGGTTACTATAAAGGATCTATTGCGGAGAATGCCGTATATGTTTACAAAATAAATTATACGAATAAAGAATCCAAAACAAACTCATTAAGCGGCAACGTAACGCTGATCCGGTAAAATAAAATTGTAACTTAAACGCTCAAAGATTTTCTTTGAGCGTTTTTTAGTTTATGAAAAAAGGAAGTATACTATTATTGTTTTTTTGTTTCCATCTGGGAGCTCAGGTGAATTGTCAGTACTGGTCAACATTTCTTGGCCAGGCAGGCAGCGATGATGTACGAGGTTTAACTACTGACGCAAATAAGAACACGTATGTAATTATGCAAACGGATAGTCCCGGACTTAATACGGCAGGTGGACAAATTAGCACAACCCTTTCCGGATCCTATGACGCTTACCTGGCTAAGTTTGATTCCTGTGGTGCTTTTATATGGGGCACCTATTTGGGTACAGCAAATTTTGACAGTGGTGAAAAAATCGTTGTATGTGCTGATGGAAATATTGCATTCACCGGTTATACGCAAGGGGCGGGATTACCCGTAACTGCGGGATGTTTTCAACCTACACTTGCAGGTCAGTCGGATTGTTTTATTGGGAAGATTTCTCCCGCCGGGAATTTATTATGGCTTAGCTATTTTGGAAAGAACGGCTCTGATTTTTCCTACGATTTAAGTTGCGACCCTTTTAATAATCTGTTTATCGGCGGTACGACCACGTCTACAAATTTGTATGTAACTTCATCATCTTTTCAGCAAAGTTTTGGAGGAAACACGGACGCCTTCATTGCAAAATTTAACGGTACCGGAAATTTGAAATGGTGCACTTATTATGGTGGTAGTGGAAGCGAAGACATTCATGCGTTGTGTACAGATCTTTTTGGAAATGTTTTTGGCAGTGGCGGCACGCTCAGTTTGAATCTAAGTACTTCTTTAGGTTGCCAGCAGGCTAATAAAGATATAGGCATGGATTGTTACCTGATAAAACTCGATTCAACTGGAAACAGGATTTTTTCTACTTATTTTGGCGGTAATAGTCAGGACGACGCTTATGGTCTGGCGGCAGACAATGCAGGCAATGTGTTCATGAGCGGGCAAACAGCCAGTACCAATTTTATTACTACCGCTGGTGCAACACAAAGTGTGATAGCCGGAATGTCAGATATTTATTTTTCGAAATTTTCTGCAACAGGAACCTTAATGTATTCCACATATTTGGGAGGAACGGATAACGAATTTGTGGCGCGGATGAAAACGAATAATAACGAATTATATTTGTTGGGAGTAAGCAGTTCGACAGATTTGGCAATGTTCGGCAGCCCAAATTATTCGGTGCTCCCGGGCACTCAGAATTTAATCATCTACCGTTTTTCAACCAATACCACTATTAATTATTCAACCTATTTTGGAAGTATGGGAACTGATTATGCGGGCGATATTAACGTAAATAATAACAGCATGTTTTTTTGTGGAAAATCTTCTGCCTCTTCTTATCCAACAACAGCCGGTTCTTTTCAGCAATCATACGGGTTCAATGACGATGGGATAATTACGCGTTTGCATGCAGGCCCCCTTTCGGTTGCCACAGGAATACAATACAAATCAGTAACTACATTGCTTGTGCATCCAAATCCTGTGAATGAAGAATTATTCCTTGATAGGGAAGCTGAGGAAATAAGTATATATAATTTAGATGGAAAACTGGTACTGAGAAAGAAAGGAATTTCAGTGAAGACTTCAACGCTTGAGCCTGGCGTTTACATCATAAGAACAGAGAACGCTTACGGGAAATTTGTCAAGGTAAATTAGCTTTGCTGTTCGATAACTTTTGGCACCTTAAAGTAATCGCTGTCTTTTTTCGGAGCATTTTTTAGTGCCTCCTTTTGTGTAACAGAGATTTCCGGCTCATCTTCCCGTAATATATTTTTTTCATTGGTCATATATATCAACGGTTCTGCATTGTCTGTATTGATTTCATTCAATTTATCCACAAAACTTAACATGCGATTCATGTCGTTAAGAATGGCAGCTTTCGCTTCATCCTTAAACTCAAGGCGCGCGAGGTGTGCGATTTCGTCAACTGTTTTAATATCAATTTTATTTGCCATGAAATTTGTCTAATTCTTGTTGTGTAAAGGTAAATACTTTCTGTTTAAGTTCATTAATATTTTCTGTCGTCATCCCTTTTGTTTCAATCGGATCTCCTACTACTATCCTTGGTATGCCTGGTTTCCCATGACTTTTTAAAAAACCCCCGTTTTGGAGAAACAACCAGTTGTTGAGATTCACAGCCGGAACGATCGGCACTTGTTTTTCAATGGCCAGTTTAAAGGCGCCGTTTTTAAATGGCTTCAGTTTTCCTTCCGGTGAAATGCCCCCTTCGGGATAAATCACAACGCTTAATCCTTCATCCAGCTTTTTCCCTGCCTCAACGAATGCTTTGTGCGCTCCGGTCATGCTTCCACGATTTACCGGAATATCCAGATAAACGAAAAAGTATTTGAACAACGGAATCTTAAGCAATTCGGCTTTGGCCATATATACTGCAGTATGATCAATATAAAGCGTGCTTAAAACGATATCAAGATATGAAGTGTGGTTGGCTACTACAACACAGGGTTTAGGCAGATGATATTTTTTTGAGCGGTAAGTGATCACGGGATATAAAAACGAACCTATGCAAATGGTCCAGGACCAGACTCGTTTTAATTTAAAGGCCAGGTCGGCGTTCCGCGTTTTAAAACAAAAAAAGAAAAGGGGAAAGAGTAAAAGAAAAGGAACGATGAAGCAAAATACAAACCAGAGTTTCCAAAGTGGTGAAAATATGTAGCGGAAAAGTTTCAATTTAAGAAGGAGGTAAAATTACCATTTAAACAGGTAGGAAGAAAAATTTAAACAATAATTAATACTGCACAACCAAAAAGCCCGTGCGGGTTTCTTTGTCACCATCCATAAATTCAATAATGTAATAATAAGTAGATGGAGGAACCTTATTATTACCAAGCATGATGCCGCCTCCATTTGCCACCGCGTTCCAGGTATTGTCATATTCTTGTTTTTCGTACACTTTATTACCCCATCGGTTAAATATAGTAAGTTTTATTTTTCTTCCGTTTAATCCTTTTATAACAAACAAATCGTTTTTGCCATCATCATCGGGTGAAAAGCCAGAAGGAATAAATAATTCGGAATATGGCAGATTAATAATGGTTGGAATGTCGTTATTGGTTGGATTCCCATCCTGGTCTGGGTCCCACGCGAATCCATCATTAGAGCTATCTGCTACTGTGAAAGCATTTAAAAAATCAGCAAAGCCAATAACAGAATTTTTAAACGGGCCGTAAAACTGTTTAGGATCTATTCTAATTGTAAAGCAAATGGTATCCCGTTTGTTGGCCAGCAATGTGCTTGATGAAGGCGAGGTTAAACTTATCTGGGACACACCATCGAACAATGGGTTAATGCTAAGACTGCTGTTTTGAGAAGTGATAACCGGCGCGCTGATAATGCTAAAAGTGCTTGGGGCCGGAAAGGCAGTCAATAAGTTTTCATTTAAAATGATATTGGTCAAATTCAGGGAGGATGCATTTACGGCGGTGACGGTAAAACTTACATTATAAAATTCGTTATACACAAGGGTTGGCGTTCCAGCAGCTTTTGTGATTCCAAAAATAGTATTGTTGCAATTCAGAACTTGCACCGTTAAGACGGCGATGCTTGTGCACCCTGCGTTTTCGCCTGTAACCGTATAGGAAGAAATAGAATTGGTAGCAGTGGTAACAATTGAATTTCCGGAAAGCGATAACGGCATCCAGGTATAACTAGTAGCTCCGCTGGCGGTTAAAGAAAACGTTCCGCCATCGCACAAGAGTGTACCCGAACTACTCGCTGTGATGGTAGGATTCGGCAAAACATTTATTATTAAAGTTTTTGTATCCGTACAGCCAAAAATATTTATACCTGTTACCGTATAGTTGGTTGTAACAGTCGGACTAATCAGTACAACAGAGCCTGTCTGCGCTCCGGGTGCCACTATATAAGTGAGCGCGCCACTCGAACTCAACGATACGGTTGTCCCCGAACAAACCTGTGTTGCGGATGGTACGGTTGCAATAGTAGGCGTAGGGTTTACCGTAACAGTAGTAACAGCGGTATTTGTACAACCGGCAAAATTTATACCCGTAACCGAATAGCTCGTTGTTACAAGGGGTGAAACAACAAGGGTGTTCCCTGTAGCGGCACCCGGACTCCAGGTATAGGACGCTGCGCCGGTAGCCAGAAGCAAGCTAAAGCCTCCTTTGCAAATGACCGGAGGGATGGCCGTAATGTTTACGTTCGGACGTGGTAATACGATCAATGTAAATGTTTTTGCAGCGCTGCAAACTCCAGAATTTCCGGTAACCGTATAAACTGTTGTAACAGTTGGCGAAACAACAATAGTTGTATTCGTGCTTCCACCGGGCATCCAGGTATAATTCGCAGCTCCAATGGCACTCAGTGTGGCAGAACTTCCTCTGCAGATAGCAGTTGGTGTGCCGGTAACTGTAAGGGTAGGTGTTGGCGAAATAGTTATACTAACGGTTTGCGTTTTGGTACACCCCGACGCATTTGAACCCGCAACTGTATACACCGTTGTGGCGTTCGGACTCACCGTAACAGTACTTCCAGACAGGTTTCCGGGATTCCAGGTATATTGTGAGGCTCCGGTGCCGGTTAATGTGGCAGTGGCTCCGCTTCCGCTGCATAAAACAGTTGGATTGGAGGTTGCGGTAATTGTTGGATTGGCATTCACGGTAATCGAAACGGTTCCTGAATTGGTACAACCTAACGAACTTGTTCCGGCTACTGTATAAATTGTATTCGCGGCTGGTGAAACAGGTACACTTGCGCCCGCAAGGTTTCCGGGATTCCATGTATAAGTGGACGCACCCGCTGCGGTTAAAGTTGAACTATTGCCGAAACATATTGCCGTTGGATTCGCAACTGCCGTAATTACAGGAATGGAATTCACTTTTACAGTAACCGTTTTAGTAGACAAACAATTATTTGTAAGGCCTGAAACAGTATAGGTTGTTGTGACTGTAGGTGTAACTAAAAGTGAAGAAGATGTTGCGCCTGATGGATTCCATGTATAGCTGGTCGCACCGCTAACAGAAAGGGTGGAGCTGCCGCCCGAACAGATCGCGGTTGGCGTCGCTACCGGAACAAGTGTTGGAGTAGGATTTACACTTACACTTGTTACTGCAGAGGAAGTGCAACCCGCCGCGCTGGATCCAATAACGGTATAATTTGTATTTACGACAGGAGAGACATTAACCGTTTGACCAGTAAGCGCGCCGGGATTCCAGGTATAGGAAGAGGCTCCGCCCGAAGAAAGTGTGCTGCTGTTGCCACTGCAAATAAGCGAGGCAGAAGAAGCTGCTGTAATCGTCGGGTTCGCGTTTACAATGACTGATACTGTTCCTGTACTTGTACAATTTCCGTTAGCGCCTGTAACAGTATAAGTCGTATTAGATAATGGTGTAACAGATATGGTAGAACCATTTAAAGAGCCCGGGTTCCAGGTGTAGCTGGTTGCGCCGCTTGCAGTCAATGTCAGTGTTTTTCCGATACAAATATTTGTGAACGTTGGACTCAGGTTAATGGTTGGAGTCTGTGTAACAAAATACGAAAGTGTTGTCGTTGAAATACATCCCGTTGCATCTGAGGCGATGATTGAATAAGAAGAAGTAATTGTTGGCGTAATAACAATCGATGAAGAAACCGTTCCTCCCGGGTTCCAGATGTAACTTACCGCGCCGCTTGCAGTGAGGGTTGCAGAGGCACCGCTTGCGCTGCACACAGTTGTGGGTGAACTTACTACGCTAACTGTTGGTCCGTTATTTACAAGTACGCTAACAGTTTCGGTGTCTGTACAACCCGCAGCAGTGCCGGTTACGGTATAAACAGTTGAAGAGCCTGGGGAAACTGTGATAGTTGCACCGGTTATGTTTCCAGGATTCCAGGTATATGTATTCGCGCCAGCTGCCGAAAGTGTAGCACTGCTTCCGGCACAGATAATGGAATTGCTTGAACTTGCTGATACCGTAGGTGAAGGATTGACCGTTATAAAAATCGTCGCGGTGTTTTGGCAAGATCCATTGGCCCCGGTAACAGTATATGCACTGCTTGCTGAAGGGGTGATAGCGATAGACGCACCGTTAGTTCCTCCAGGGCTCCAGGTGTAACCGCTTGCGCCGCTTGCGGTGAGTGTCACGCCGCTTCCTGCACATATGGTGGGCGATGATGGACTGATGGTTATAGTTGGATTTGGGATGACAATTAATTGAAGGGTAGCAGAAGATGTGCATCCCAAAATATTACTTCCACTAACTGTATAAATGCTTGTAGTAGGAGGTGTAACGCTAACAATAGATCCGTTTAGTGAGCCGGGTTGCCAGGTATAACTGATCGCGCCTGTAGCTGTTAAGGTGGAAGAATTATTTTGACAGATCGCGGTTGGACTTGCATTTGCCGTAAGGGTTGGTCCGGGTATCACATATACCGTTTCTGTTGCGGTGGCAGAACAGGAACCGTTAGAGCCGGTGACCGTATAAATTGTTGTTATCCCCGGGCTCACTGTAGCGCTGCTTCCGACCAGATTGCCAGGATTCCATGTATAGGAACTTGCGCCAGTAGCTGAAATAACGGCCGAGGTGCCCGCGCAAATCGTTGGGCTTCCGCTTGTAACTATAATTGTTGGAGTCGGGTTTACAGAAACGGTTATAATGGCGTTACCAGAACACACACCAGTTGTGCCACTTACCGTGTATGAAGTGGTGGTAGAAGGATTCGCAAGTACAACCGAACCGGTTATAGGAACAGTAATTGCCGCCCAGGTGTACGTTGTAGCTCCGGTTACGGATAAGGTTACAGGAGTAACAGGTGTACAAATTTGTGTAGCGGATGCGCTGGCAGTTAACGTTAATGGTGCTATCCCGCTTGACACATTAAAAGTAGATGTTCCACTACAGAGTGTATTGGTTAAAGTGACAGAATAAATACCTGCCGCTGAAACAATGATGGTGGGTGTGTTGTTCGCGCCTACAATTCCAGGACCAGTCCAAAGAATTGTATTGGTAACTGAGTTAGGGGCAACCGAAAGTTGGGCAGTAGGATTTGTACAGGTTAAACTCCCCGAAGAACTAATCGTAGGTGTAAGAAGGCTGGTGCCACCATATACTGTGAACGTAGAAACAGAAGTTTTAACAGGGCAACCGCTCGTTGCTGTTAGGGAACATGTATAGACGCCAGCAGCATTAACTAATACGGTTTGACTGTTAATTGGTGAAACAACACCGGGACCTGACCATGTATATGAAACTGGCGAAAGCGTTGAGCTTGCCGATAATGTAATGGAAGGGTTTGTGCAAGTTAATGATGAACTCGGACTGGCCGCTAGGGTTGTACTGAAGGTATTAAGGATATAACAATTGGCAAAATCAAAAGGTGATCCGAAAGAAGAAGGAGTAGATGTAAAATTGACAACGGTCCCCGCGATCACGCCAACATAATATCCGGCTCCGGTGTGCGCGGTAACCGTATTTCCAACAATTGCAAAGCCCCCACCGGCTGATGCTGGCAACAAACCAGTAACGGAATACGAGCAGGTTAAAATTCCGTTTGGGTCATACACATTTAAACTCTGAGGGGTTTGCGCACGTAAATAATAAAAATTATCCTGATCATCACCCGTTATGTCATAAGGCCCACCTCCTGCTAATGCAGGAATGGTTGCAACAAGAGTAGCAGCGCCAGTGCCGTTATATTTGTATACCTGTCCGGTACCCCCGACCAAATTATATATAAAATTTTTACTGCCGCCAATATTTACCGCCGCAGCATTTGTTGTTGAGTGGCCTGTATTAATAAAATTTGTTCCATCATAATAAGCGTAATTGCTTCCTAAGATCGTCCAAAAAGTTGGGTTTGGTGCGGGGAAGCCAAATGCTGGTCCAATAGCGAATCCATTAGCAGAAGGAGGGAGGGCAACCAACGTGGATGTGTTAGGTATTGATAAGCCAGATTCATATATACTAGAAACCTGCGAATAAAACGAAGTATAACAGTTAGGACTAACAGCGGCGTTTATAACAGTTGAACTTTGCTTTGCCGCATTAAAAGTTTGTGCAGGCGAATTAAAGGTGCCGTCGTTGTTTATTATCTGTCCCGGTAATATACTCTGTGAATAAATTAAACCACTGCTTATGCATATCAGCAGGCATAAAAGAAATTTTATATTTATTCTCAGACGCAATGGATTATTTTAATTTGGTAATAATAAATTCTGTCCTGCGATTTTTACTGTGTTCGTCTTCCGGACAAGTAGGTAAAACCTTTCCTTCACAGGCGCAGTTGTTAAGGAGTTTTGATTCTCCAAATCCTTTACCAACGATCCTGGTTTTTTCAATCCCTTTCTTAACGATGTAACCGGCACTTGCTTTCGCGCGTTTGTCAGATAAAGCAATATTTGCCTTTGCATTTCCCCTGCAATCAGTATGAGATCCGAGCTGAATAAACATATTAGGATATTCCTTCATCACGGCTGCTACCTTGTCCAGCTCTGCTGCTGCATCTTTTCTGATATTAAATTTTCCGAGATCAAAATAAATTGGTTTAATGTCAATCATCTTAGCGAGGTCCATTCCCACTTCAACTTTACCTAACTTAAGATCCATGCTTTCGTTCACATTGATATCGCCGGGCTTTTTAATGTCGTAAATAAAGGTAACGGTTCGCGTAAGGTATTTTTCTTTCTCCAATTGAATCGAATAACTTATTTTATCTCCCACTTTTTTTCCTTTCAGCGCCTTGCGATAATCGCCCGCAGCGGTGGTAGTGTAAGAGTCAAAAGCCTCGTTACCCGGCAGTTCTTTGATTGTAATTTTAACTCCCTCCAGTGGCGCGTTTGTTTTAGCATCTGTTACCAGTGCCAACAAAGCAAGCTTGGGATCTTTTTCGAGCAACAATGTTTTGGTAAACGTTTCATCAGGTGAAGACTTTGTTGAGACGCTGTCTTCCAATTTAAAATAATCCTCTTTTTCAACAAGAAGATTGTAGTTTAAATCTTCCTCTATCAGAGTTGGGTATTCTCCTTTTTCATTAGTTGTAACCGATTCGGTATTTAGTTTAATGACTGTATTCGGAATAATTTCTCCGCTGGTTTTGTCTTTGGTTATAATAATAATTTCTTTCCCGCGCTTCACTTCACGCAGTATCTGAAGATTATAAATATCATCATCCATTCCGCCCTTTTTGCGGTTCGAGCTAATGAATCCTGTTTTATTATCTTCCGTTAAAAAAATGCCAAAGTCATCTTCTTTACTGTTTACGGGTTCGCCCATGTTATAAACCCTGCCCGCCTTATTGTCTTTTATTTTTGTTTCATAAATGTCAAGTCCCCCAAGCCCATCGTGACCATTGGAAGAAAAATACAACAAGCCATTGGAAGCTATAAAAGGGAAAACTTCGTTTCCGGCAGTGTTTACTTTGTCGCCAAGGTTTTCTGCCTTGCCCCAGGTTCCATCGGCATTTTTAGCACTGCTGTAAATATCCATTCCGCCTTTGCCACCTTCCATGTCTGAAGCAAAATACAATATTTTGCCGTCCGGAGAAAGACATGGATGCGCGCAGTTGTAATCGTTATTGTTGAAAGGAAGTTCCGTTACTTTTTCGAAACCATTAATATTCATAGTGCCTTCAAATATTTTTAATTTGTAAGTACCTTCTTTGCTGATGGCTTTTTTACTGTAATTGTTTCGCGTGAAATAAACCGTATTAAAATCTTTGCTGAAACATACCGGGCCGTCGTTATACTTTGAGTCAAGATCGCCCATGAAGACTTTTGGTTCCGTGTCAATACCATTAATTTTTTCGGTGCTGAATAAATTAAGGTAACTGTCGTTTGTCCAGCCGTGTTTTACGTTTATCCATTTTGTTTTGTTTCGGGATGATGCAAAAACAACGGTATTGTTAAAGTTAACCGCGCAAAAATCATTCTGGTCTGAGTTAAAAGGTGCCGCATCTATTTTATATGCATCCGAGTTTTTTGTATACTGTTTTGCTTTTTCTAAAGAGGATGCTAGCTCTTTGCCACGCGCGTCGGTTGTATATTGCTCAAGGTAAGTTTTAGCCTCCGTGTTTTGTCCGCTTTCCATCAGCGCCTGGCCGTAATACAAACGGTGTACCGGTTCGGCCTTACCATTTTTAATAAGACCACCATAACATTTTAATTGGCCGCTGGTGTTATTGGTTAAACGATAACAATCGCCAAGGTGGGATAATACGAGCGCGCTGCTGCTATCGGTTTTATATGCTTTTTCATAATAAGGAATAGCCTGGGCATAGGCCTGTTCACTGTAAAATTTGTTGGCCTTCTTAAGCGCTCCGTTCTGTGCTGGAAGCAACAAGACCAGGAATAAAGCCGGCATTAAAAAAATATAGGATTTGTTTTGCATGAGCCTGTTCAATAAATTAAATTAAAAATATCTTGGAGTAACTACTTTTTTACCTTTGAAACTAAACAGGTAATTCAGCATGATTTCGTGCGAGCCCTGTGAATAGTTTTGAATGGCATTGAGCGTATAATCGTAGGAATAGCTAACAAGAAACTGCGGTGAAATCTGCATTCCAAGTATGGCAGATGCAGATGAACCGCTGCGATACGATACGCCCGCCCAAACCAGGTCTTTAATGAGAAAATTGGCGTTAAGATTATAAATAACAGGAGCATTCTGCACTGCCTGCACCATTGCCTGGCCCTTTAGTTTTAAACCTGGCGAAAGTGTGAACACATTTCCAATCGTAAAATAATAATGAAAGTTGGAAGGATCTATCTGGCTGCTAACCGAAACCGCGCCGTTAGTTGCGAACTTTACTTTGTCGTCAACCATACGTGGTATAGAGATGCCGGCAAAAAACGTTTTGGTATTATAATAAATTCCGGTTCCAAAGTTAGGAGCAATAGTGCTGGCCGAATTACTGAATTGCGGATCTACCGAGCCGTCATTATTAACTTTTAATTCATTAAACTTATTCACCTGGTTGTGAATTCCCGCCATTAAACCAAATGCCAGTGTTCCTTTTTCGCCGGTTTTTACCCTGTAAGCATAACTCGCGTAAATCAAGTTGTGATTTAAAACTCCAATACGTTCATTCAAAACGCTCAGACCGAGTCCCATTTTGTTATTCATTAAGGGGCCGTGAAGCGAAAAGGAAGTAGTGACAGGCCTTCCCGGGAAATTCACCCATTGCTGGCGGTGCAATAAAGTAGCGCTCATAGCTTCTTTACTGCCTGCATAGGCAGGGTTGATAAACATCTCGTTAAACATGTATTGTGTAAACATGTAATCAAATTGCGCAATACTTTTGTTGCTTACAAATAAAAGCACCACAATAGCGAGCGTTGTTCTGGTTTTTCTGATGAACTGTTTCATTTTATAATTCGTCTTTAATATTAATATTGTATAACAATAAATCCATTCATTGGTTTAAGATCAGATCCCTTAAATTCAAGGATGTAATAATAAGTTCCCTGCGGCAATCGTTCACTTCCCATGGTGCCGGATACATTCGGAGCGCCGTTCCAGGTATTATCATAATTGTTTTTGCTATACACCTTGTTACCCCAGCGGTTATAAACCGTAAAGGTGTTGTCTGTGCTTCCGTTCAAGCCTTTAATAACAAACAGATCGTTTTTGCCGTCGCCGTCTGGCGAGAAACCTGCTGGTATAAAGAGCGAACTGTTAGGAATGGTAAGTATGGTAGGAACATTATCCGCTGGTTCATTCCAAACACCATTCGCATTACTATCGGGGTTACTGCCTGCGTTGGAAGTATCCCTTACTACAATGCTGGTAGTGTTTACCGCTCTGCCAAAGGCACTGTTCTTAAAAATTGTAACGGTATCAGGCACTACATTAATGGTAAATATTATCGAATTTACTGAGCCTGGCGAAAGCTTGCTTAGCGAGGCATTCAGCAGATTAATATTCGTATTCCCATTAAACGCAGAATTGGCAACCAGACTGCCCGTAGTTGTCGGGCCCGACTTAATGGTGTAAGTGGCCGGCTGTTTGATAGTGTTATTAAATAAGCTGTCCTTAATAATTATATTTTTCAGGGTATCGTTTCCGAGATTATGGACTGTGATTGTATACGTAATATCCCAGGTATCATCAACCAGTTTTGTACTTACTGATCCTTCTTTTGTTAATCCAAAGAAGAGATTAGGCGTGAGGTTAAGAATGGTTGGTATGTTGTTGTTGGTGGGATTACCATCGAGGTCCGGATCAGGATTGTATCCTGTGTTCGAAGAATCGCCTAACACCACCCCTGCGGCCGGAGAAGCAAAGCCAAGCACAGTGTTATTAAACGGCCCGAAATTACCGTTATGGGTGAGGTTAACGGTAAACTTGATGGTGTCTGTTTTTCCGGGAGCCAGCGCACTGAGTGTAGCATTGGTCATAACGGTTTGCACCGACCCGTCAAACGCAGGGTTAATGCTGATGCTGGAATTCAGACTTGTTACTACAGGCGCACTAACAATACTATACGTGGTTGGAAGCGGGAAAGTTTGTGACAGATTTTCTGTAAGCGCAATGTTGTTTAACTGCTGACTTCCGGTATTTTTAATCACTACAAAATAGTTTACATCATAGGTGCCATTTGTTTTAAGCGTTGGCGTACTTACTGCTTTTGCTACACCGAATACGGTGTTGCTTATACAGGATGTAGGTACAAGGAACAGTGTAGTGTCTTTATAGCAGCCGTTATTCGCGAAAAATCTCACGGTGTAAGGTGTTATTAAAGAAGGATTGGCGAGCGTATTGGTAAGTATCCCGCTGCCAGGAATTAAAAGAGCAGTGGCAAAAGTTGCCGAACCTGTATAGGTACTTCCGATTACGAAATCATATTTATTTCCTGCAACAAATCCGCCGGCAAGTATGGCGGCGTTATTATTGGCCACTGTGCCGGAACAGGTGGCAGGCACTATTGTTGCTGTTATTGGCACGGCCGTGTTTGAGCTAACAATTACAATGGTACTCGCAGGGCAGCTGCTGGTAAGATCAGTTACCGTAAGGGTATACGTTCCGCCTGTGGCCGTTGTAAAACTCGCGCTTGTATTGGTAAAGCTTCCGGGGCCTGTCCAGCTGAATGCAGCATTGGTTGATGAAGTTGTTGCTAAAACTGTAGCTGTTGGATTGGCGCATGAAACCGATCCCGACGCTGTAGCTGTTAAAGAAGGAACAGAGGTATCGGTTAATACCGCAGTTGTTGCAGTTGAGTTACAGCCGGATGAAAGATCGGTTACTGTTAATGTATAGTTGCCAGGAATAGCGATTCCTGTTGGACTCTGGGCACTGGTAGTAAATCCGCCGGGGCCGCTCCATGAATATCCAACATTGGTGGCAGATGAACTTCCAAGTAAATTAACAGAGGGGGTAGTGCAGCTGATTGTTCCGCTGTTGGATGCTGTGGCAGTAGGAGGTGAATTCACAATAATGGTAATACTCGTGGTCCCTGTTCCGCAGGATCCGTTGGAGCCTGTAAGTGTGTAAATAGTGGTAATGGTTGGTGTAACCATAATAACTGAGTTTGTGGAAGCGCCTGGTATCCAGGTGTAAGAAACAGCTCCGTTTCCGGCCATAGTCGCTGAATTACCAAGGCAGAGCGCAGTGAATGAACTCACTATTGTTACAGTTGGATTCGGCTGAACTACCAGCTGAACGGTTTGGGTTGCAGAACAACCGATGGGATCAGAGCCAGTAACGGTATAAACAGTTGTTACGGATGGGCTGACATTCACAATGCTGCCGTTAAGATTACCCGGACTCCAGGTATAAGTTATTGCGCCGTTTGCAATCAGCGTTCCGGTACCGCCGGTGCAAATGCTGGTTGGAGATACAGCGGCAATCACCGAAGGAGCATTATTCACAGAGACAGTTACCACAGCTTGGTTGGTACAGCCATTAGCGTTTGTGCCGGTAACCGTGTAGGTGGTGTTAATAGTTGGAGTTGCAGTTACCGTAGAGCCGCTGGTTCCCAAAGGTAGCCAGGTGTAAGTGGAAGCGCCGCCTGCAACCAAAGTGAGAGAAGATCCCGAACAAACAATTGTTGGAGATGCAGATGCGGTTACCGTAGGCAAGGCGTTAACCGTTATGGTTTTTATGGTAGTGTTACTACAGCTGCCATTCACCCCCGTAACTGTATAAGAAGTAGTTATAGTAGGTGATACTACAATAACGCTTCCGGTAAAGGCCCCCGGCAACCATGTATAGGAAGTGGCACCGGTGGCGGTTAAGGTTGACGAACTTCCGGTACAAATTACCGAAGCACTGGCCGAAACACTTACAGATGGTGTCGGAGTAACACTTTGTGTAAATAGAACTGTACTTAAACAGCCCGCCGCATTAATACCTGTAACGGTATAAGTTGTGGTAACAGATGGTGTAACAGCCACCGTTGAGCCGGTTACAGCCATTGGCAGCCAGGTATAGGAAGAAGCTCCGCTTGCTGTGAGAGTAGCGGAATTGCCGCTGCATAATACTGTCGGATTGGATATCACGGTAATAGTTGGAGAAGGATTCACACTTACTGATATTGCAGCAGTGGCCGTACACGCGCCATTGGCCCCGGTGAGGGTGTAAGCGGTAGTACCTGTTGGGGTCACAATCGCGGTTGTTCCCGTAATAGCCCCGGGATTCCAGGTGTAGGAAGGAGCGCCGCTTGCGGTAAGTGTGGTTGAGTTTCCTGAACATAGCACTGTGCTGCTTGCGGAGGCCGATACGGTAGGGGTAGGTGTTACGCTAATGGTAATGGTTTTAACAGCGGTGCATCCCGCAACACTTGAACCGATGAGGGTGTAAGTAGAAGTTACTGGAGGAGTTACTACAAGCGTTGGAGTAAATGTTCCGCCAGGGTTCCAGGTATAGGTAGAAGCCCCGCTTCCAGTTAATGTAGCCGATTTTCCACTGCAAAGTGTAGTAGAGGTTGCGGTTATCGTTAAGCTTGGTGAAGGATTCACTGTAATGCTTACAGTTTGGGTGTTTGTGCAACCAAATAAATTTGATCCTGTTACCGTATAGTTTGTAGTAAGGGTTGGAGAAACAACTACGTTGCTTCCGGTAAGGGCTCCAGGGCTCCATGTATAAGATACGCCACCTGTGGCCACCAGCGAACTACTCGCGCCCGCGCATATAGTAGGGGAAGTTGCAAGAGCCGTTAATGCTGGCACAGGGTTCACATTTACACTAACGGTTTTCGTAGTGCTGCAAATACCGTTGGCCCCGGTTACTGTATAAACTGTACTGGCAGTTGGCGTTACCACCACGCTGCTTCCTGCAAAAGGACCAGGGTTCCAGGTATAGATGGTCGCACCCGAAGCTGTCAAGGTGGATGAATTACCAAGGCAGATAGAAGTAGGGTTAGCCACAGCCGTTACTGTTGGCATTGGCGTTACACTAAGTGTAAACAGAATGGTGTTCGTACAGCCCGCAACACTTGAACCCAATAGGGTGTAGGAAGTTGTGGTCGCCGGCGATACGCCAGTGGTTGAAGTTGTTGCGCCGCCAGGATTCCACGTATAAGAACTGGCTCCACTACCGGTTAAAGTAGCCGAACTGCCCGAGCATATATTCGTTGCAGTGCTACTTATGGATAATACAGGCAAAGGATTCACGGTAATCGTAATTGTTTTAGTGTTAGTACATCCCGCTCCATTTGCACCTGTTACCGAGTAAGTAGTAGTAATTGTTGGTGTCACAATAACACTGCTTCCCGTCAGTGCGCCCGGGTTCCAGGTGTAAGTCGATGCGCCTGTGCCGGTT